>NZ_JASHIT010000055.1:0-29735 GCF_030733595.1 Halomonas sp. MMSF_3323
GAGCGGGTGGGGGGGTGGGCCTGGTGGGAAGGTGGTGCTGATACCCCGGTGGACGTCGAAGTCTGGGTCAATGACGAACATCGCGACACTGTGTCGGCCACCCAGCTCCGTCCGTCCATGGCTCGCTTGAAGCTTCCCCGTGGCGGCTATGTCGGCTTCCAGCTGAAGGTGAATCTGTCTGCGGGTGACAGGGTCCAGTGTCGTGTTGCCGAGACCGGACAATGGTTCCCGCCGGGGCCGCGTCGAGTCGCTGTGGCCAGCAACTGAGCGGCGGGTATGGAAGGTGCCAATCGAGGTGGCGGAACACGGTCGTGGCTGAAAGGTCTTCTCGATCTGTGCCACCTGGTCGTTCAGCCTCAGCGACACTGGCAGCCTCATCATGGCCTGAGACAGCAGGCGAGTGGAGGGGACTGGGAGTGGGAGTCGCTGGATGAAGACCCCCAGTTCCTGCTGTGTCGGCACCTACCGTTGCCTGGCTGGCATATGGTGGAGCTGGACCTGGACCACGACCAGCATAGCGTTGCTGTCAGGCTTTACTTCGATACGGGGGAAGGCTTCAGTGAAGACGAGTCGTTGACCCTTCCGCTCAAGGGTGGACGTATTACCAAGCGGTTGATCTACGTGAAGCGGCGACTGCGCCGGTTGAGATTCGACCCGATGGAGTCGCCGGGATACTTTGCGATTCGCCACTTTCGCGTCGTCTGGCTCTCCCCCTGGTTCGCGCATGATCGCCTCAGCCAGCGTCTGGTCAATATGCACCATCGCTGGCGTGATGTGTCGAAGCAGGAAGTGCTGGGAGTGCTTCGCCACCGCGCCCTCCAGGACGGCACCTGTTGGCGTGACCTTGCCCTGTCGGACTACGAGGAAACGTTCGAACGATTCTGCTCGGGACGAAGCTATACGCAATGGCTGCGTGAGCGCGGATGGGATAAGAATTCGGATAGCAGTTCAGATAGCAGTTCGGATAGCAGTTCGGATAGCAGTTCGGATAGTAATTCGGATGATTGCGACAAGACCTCTATGGTCTCGGCGCTCGAAGGTGGGTGGCGTTCCAGGAATAGAAGAGCTGAGCTGGACGAGATTCGTGGTGGGCTTGACGGGTGGCGAGGCAAGGATGAACGCCGCCGTAGCCTGGCGCTCGAGCGTCGTTGTGCTGCTGCCGAGCGAGCTGCGCAGTCATGTGTGGACACCGCAGTTGAAGCCAGGACGGATACGTTCAGGCCGATTGTGTCGATCTTGCTGCCGGTACATGATCCTGCGCCGGAACATCTGAAAGACTGTCTCGAGTCTGTGCTTCGCCAGGACTATGATCATTGGCAACTCTGTATCGTTGATGACGCCTCCAGAAACCGCGAAGTCATAGCGTTGCTGGAGCAATTTGAGGCTCGCGATTCTCGAATAGTTCTGCGTCGCCAGAAAACTAATGGCCATGTCTGTGAGGCCTCCAACGCGGCCTTGAGCATGGCCGCTGGACCCTACGTGGCGCTACTGGACCATGATGACCTGCTGACTCCGTGTGCCTTGAGCTATGTCGCCGAGGCGCTGAGTCGCTCACCACGACCGGTGCTGGTGTACAGCGACGAAGACAAGGTGGATCAGCGTGGTGTACGCTGCGAACCTCACTTCAAGCCCTGCTTCAATCCTGATCTGCTGCTGGCCCAGAACTACATGGCGCACTTGAGTGTCTTCGACACCGCGCTGGTACGGCAACTGGGAGGCTTCCGCAAGGGGCTGGAGGGCAGCCAGGACCATGATCTGGCCCTGAGAGTCTGTGCCCACACAGAGCCTGATCGCATCGTCCATATTCCCAGGATTCTCTATCATTGGCGTGCCAGTCCCGGCTCCACGGCGATGACCAGCAACGCCAAGGATTATACGTCCCGTGCAGGGCTGCGAGCGGTCGCCGACCATCTGGCACGAAGCAGCCCCGGCGCCACCGTCGAGCTTGGGCGCCTGCCCAATACCTATCGTGTCCGCTGGCCTCTGCCGGATCCGCTCCCGCTGGTCAGCCTGATGATCCCTACGCGTGATCGTGTCGATCTGTTGGCACCATGCGTCGATGCGATCCTGTCTCGTACCCGCTATTCCAGGCTTGAGGTGCTGATCCTCGACAACGGGACGCGATGCGAGGAGACACTGGCTTATCTGGCCGAGATCGGCAAGGGAGACCCCCGGGTCAGGATTCTGGCCTGGAACCATCGCTTCAACTATTCCGGCATCAACAATTTCGGAGCCTATCACGCACGTGGTGATGTGCTCGGACTTATCAATAACGATATTGAACCCATCAACGAAGAGTGGCTCGAGGAAATGGTGCGGCACGTCGTGCGGCCGGACATCGGTTGTGTCGGCGCCAAGCTCTATTATCCCAACGATACCATCCAGCACGCCGGTGTCGTGTTGGGTATCGGGGGCGTTGCGGGCCACGCTCACAAGTATTTCAGCCGCCATGCCAACGGGTATTTTTCTCGCCTGGCGCTAGCGCAGAATTACTCTGCGGTGACCGGTGCCTGCTTGTTGATACGCAAGGCGCTCTATCGGCAGGTGGGCGGCCTCAACGCGCGAGATTTGCCGATCGCTTTCAATGATGTGGACCTGTGTCTAAAGGTTCGGGAGGCGGGTTATCGAAACGTATGGACGCCCGACGCCGAACTCTATCACCACGAATCCGAGTCGCGTGGTGCCGATGACAATGCCAGCAAGCGTGCCAGGGCCATCGGAGAGGTACTCTACATGCGCCACACCTGGGGTGAGCAGCTTGATCGGGATCCGGCCTACAACCCCAATCTGACGCTGGTTCACGAGGATTTTTCTCTGCGTTGAGAGGCGTTCACCATGGCCCGGGGTTCTGGCATTTGTGGTTCTCGCTGGCTGTTGCTGAGTGATGGGGCTCTGCCCACCGAGGACATCTACTTCATGGCGACGGCTGCGCCCTGGCTTCGCTATGCAGGTGCGACAGTGACTCGCCTTGATACCCGTCGGTGGGCGTCTCCTCTGCTGTGCTGGCCCTGGCTGGATCGCACCTTGGCCGGGGCACAGATCATCGTTTGTCGAAGCCTGTCCGAAGCCTGGATCGATCTGCTGGAGACGCGCCGAGCCCAGGTCGCCAGCGTACATTACCTGCTGGATGATGATCTTGATGCTGCCGCCAGGGATCCTGGCTTACCGACGGGCTATCGTGAGCGTATGGGGTGGGTGTCGCGCCGGATTATGCCCAGGCTGCTGGCCCTGGCCGACGAAGTCGTCGTACCAAACGAGGAGCTGGCGGCACGAATCAGGCCGCGCCACTCCCGGGTGGTGACGCTGGCACCTGCGCTGCTTTTTTCCCCGGAGATGGCCACCCCCGAGGCAACATCGACGGGATGGCGATTGGGTTACCACGGTACGCGGGCCCACCGGCGGGATCTGGAGCAAATCAGCTCGGCACTGGTCAGCGTTCTCGAGGCCCACTCCGGTTTGATGCTGGAAGTGGCAATGGGGCGCTACACTCCGCAATCCTTGCGTCAGCATGATCGTGTGGGCGCGCTCGCCCCCATGGCCTGGCATACCTATCTGAGGCACTTGAAAGGTTCGCGGTTGCATCTGGGGCTGGCTCCCTTGTGGCCGACAACGTTCAACACTGCCAAGTCCCATATCAAGTTTCTGGAGATTGCCGCCATGGGTGGTGTGGGTCTCTTCAGCAGACGTGCCCCCTACAGCAATATCGTGAGCGACGGAGAAGATGGACTGCTGGTCGATGATGATCCCGCGGATTGGCAGCGCTGCCTCGTCCGGTTGCTGGAGTCTCCGCGGGAAACCCATCGCATGGCCCAACGGGCGTTGGAAAAGGCCCGGGATATCGGCAGTGCGGCCCACCACCATGCCTTCTGGGGTGAGCGTCAGTGCTGAAACAGACAACAGTTTCCAAGGGAGCAGATGCTGTATAGACAACAGTGATTGGTGCTTCCTTCTCTCCTTCCTCCCCCCTTCCTTTCTAACCTCCTTCCTTCCTAACTTCCTTCCTTTCTTACTCTCTCTTTCTCTCTCTTCCTTATCTAGCCCTGCTTCCTGTTCTTTCATTGAAGTTTGGTACCTATCCCTATCCCTATTCCCTCTCCCCATCCTTGGCCGCCGCTCGCTATCCGCCTTGGAGGTTGGACTGCCTGCAAGGGAGTCTAGGCTCTGTCCGAAAAGTCGACGAGCGAAGGTTAGACAAGGCAAAAATCGGTGAGAAAGCACAGTTTACGGGGTGTAAATGAGCATTTTGATCCGATTTTTAACGCTGTATTACCGAGCGCAGGCACTTTTCAGACGAGCCGTAGCGTTAATCTGAGTTGATCAGCCTTTCCAGGGCCGACAGGGTCTGATCGATCTGGTCCGGCTGGTGCTCGCAGCTGACAAAGAAGCGCAGCCGAGCGCTACGTTCTGGCACTGCAGGGTGCAGGATGGGTTGCACATTGATACCCGCCGCCAGCAACGCATGGGACAGCTTGGCTGCCCTGGCGGAGCTGCCGAGAATAAGTGGCACGATGGCATGTCCCTCGCTGCTGCCGGTATTCAGCCCCAGGGACTGGATACCGTCCAGCAGACGTCGAGCGTTCTGCGTCAGCCTGGCGGTTCGCCAGGGTTCTTCCTGCAGCACTTGCAGAGCGCGGCGTGCTGGTGCGGCCAGTTGCGGTGCCAGCCCGACGCTGTAGAGAAACCCTGGCGCAAGGTAGCGCAGCGTATCCACCAGTGCTTGGCACCCGGCGATATAGCCTCCGCAGGAGGCAAGGGATTTGCTCAGGGTGCCCATCCAGATGTCCACATCTCCCGGAGCCACTCGGCAATGCTGGTGAAGACCTAACCCGGTTGTCCCCAGCACGCCAAGCGAGTGGGCTTCATCCACCATCAGCCAGCAGTGGTGCCTGCGCTTCACCTCGACGAAACGTGCCAGGTCCGGGGTGTCACCGTCCATGCTGTAGTGGCCTTCGATTACCACCAGTACGCGCTCGAAGCGATCGCGATGGTCGAACAGCAGACGATCCAGGGCTTGGGCATCGTTGTGGGGGAAACTCATGCGAGTGGCGCCGGATACGCTGGCGCCCACCACCACACTGTTGTGGATCAGGCTGTCGTGGATGATCAGGTCCCTGGTGCCCACCAGCATGGCGATGGTGGAGACATTGGTAGCGTGGCCGCTGACGAAGGCGAGCGCATCATCACTTTGGTAGCAGTGCGCCAGCTCACGCTCCAGGGCCCCGTGGAAGGGGCGTTCGCCGGCGACAATGCGACTGGCCGATACCGAGGTGCCGTAGTACTCGATCGCCTGATGGGTGGCGTCCAGGACACGTCGATCGCCGGCCAGGCCGAGATAGTCGTAGTTTGCAAAGTTGATGACGTCCTGATCGCCGAGTCGGCTGGTAGCCCCCGCCCTACGCTGATGACAGCGAAAGAAGGGGCTGGTGATACCGAGGGAGTCCCCTAGCGTCCTCATCATGGCGATGCGGCGATAGCCTTCGAGGCTGCGGAAGTCGGTGGTTGCGACGAGTGTTTCGGTCAGCGGGTAGTGCTCTGAGGTTGAAACAGCGCGGTCGATGGGCGTTGCCTGGGCATGACGAGCGCTGTCGATCGCCCTGGCCTGGTTGAGCAGGCGGTCTTTCAATGCCTTCCGGTCATCAGGATTCATGTCACCTCCCGTGCAGGAGCAGGAGGGGAGACTGCGTGGCGGTAGGCCAGCGCAGCGTGTTCGTCGGTTGCATCGAGCTCGGGGCTTTCCAGCAGGTCGCAGATCAACAGGGTGGTGCGATGCAGGGTCGCGGCGTCGGCGAGGGCCAATGCGGACACCTTCACGCCAAGCCGGGTCTCGATGGCCGATACCAGCTCGACGGCCATCAGCGAATCGAAGCCGAACTCGGAGAGCCGGCGCCCACTGTCGATGCGTTCCGGGTCCAGCATCAGGATGCTCGCCAACTGTCGACGCAGGATGGCTTCGACGGCCTTGCGGCGGGACGATTCATCGAGCGCCGATAGATCGAGGTCGTCGTTGCTACTTGCCTGGCGGTCCGCTTCACCGGAGTTCTGGCGCAACTCGATAAAGCGCCGCTGGATGAAGTCATGGTCGATGGCACCGATGACGGTGGCGTTGCTGACGCCTGTCGCGAGTGCCTGCTCCAGCGCGTCCAGCGCCTGCCCTGCGCTCAGCTGCCCACCTCCCATACGCTGGGACAGGGCCTGACGCTTGGTCTGGTGACGAGCCAGAAAGCCGGTGTCCTCGATGATGCCAAGGCTCAGGCAGGTGGCGGGTTTCCCCGCCTGACGGCGCCGCACGGCCAGCGCTTCCAGGCCCAGGTTGGCCGCCACATAGGCGGACTGCCCGGGGCTTCCGAACAGGGTGGTGGCCGAGGAGTAGAGCACAAAGTGCTGCAGGTCGTGATGGCGGGTCAGGCGGTCCAGCAGGATGGCGCCCAACAGCTTGGGGCCCAGTACCGCGTCTAGCTGCTCGCGAGTCAGCTGTCGCGCGAGGCCGTCTTCGATGACGGCGGCGGCGTGAATGACGCCACGCAGCGGTGGGCGCCGGGAACCGCACTCCTCGATCAGTCCAGCCAGCGCCTGCTCATCGGTGACGTCCAGCGCTGGCGCTTCTACCGTCGCGCCCTGTCTTTGCATGGCGGCGATAGCGGCACTGGCCTCCGGGCTGCTGACGCCCGAGCGACTCAGCAGCAGCAGATGGCGAGCGCCGCGCCTCACCAGTCGCTCTGCGCTGGCCAGGCCCAGGCCGGACAACCCACCGCTCACCAGGTAACAGCCTTCGGTATCCAGCGCCAGACAAGCCGGATTGGTAGAGCTATTGGTGGTGTTTCTCGGACCGCCATGCGGGTGCATGGTGGACCTGGAGGCCGAGCCTGTGCGGAGTGTGCCAGGAGAAGGACTGGCAGCGGCTGAAGGGTGCGTCACGATGATCTTGCCGATATGCCGCGCCTGCTGCATATGGCGGAAGGCCTCGACCACTCTGGTGGTCGTGAAGGTGGTATAGGGCAGGGCGCTGAAGGCGCCCTCGGCAAAGCGGTCCATGACCTGTCGGAACAGTTGTCGGGCGAGCGCGGGACGATGTGACAGCAGTTGATCGGAGTCGATGCCGAAGTAGCTCAGGTTGTGACGGAAGGGGCGCAGCCCCATCGGGGTATCCTGGTAGAAGTCTCGCTTGCCAAGCTCGAGAAAGCGCCCGAAAGGCGCCAGCACACGCAGGTTCTGGTGGATGGCGTCGCCGGACAGGGAGTTGAGCACCACATCGACACCCTGGCCATCGGTGTCTGCGAGGATCTGTTCGGCGAAGGCCAGGCTGCGTGAGTCGTAGCAGCGCTCGGCACCCAGCAGGGTCAGCAGATCACGCTTGTGCGGGCTGCCGGCGGTCGCCAGCACTTCAGCCCCTCGCCACCGGGCCAACTGTACGGCAGCCAGACCGACACCGCCGGCAGCGCCGTGTATCAGCACCCGTTCCCCGGGCGATAGCCGAGCCAGATGCTCGAGGCTGTACCAGGCGGTGAGAAACGCCGTGGGCAACCCGGCAGCGGCCACAGGGTCGAGACCTGACGGCACCCTGGCCAGCGAGTCTGCGTCGACCACCAGGTGGTTAGAGAAACAGGCCGACCCCAGCCCGACCACCGGGTCACCAATATCGAACTGGGTGACCCCTTCGCCCAGCGCCTCGACGATACCGGAGAACTCGAGCCCCAGGGTGGCGCCGGAAAAGCCCTGCTCGAGCGCCTCATCGGTGAGCACGCCGAGAGCATACATGACGTCACGAAAGTTCAGACCCGTGGCCAGGACCCTTACTCGGATCTGGTCCTTGGCGAGCGTCGACCGTGCCGGGTGGGCTCGCCACTGCAGGCGCGAGAGCTGACCGGGATGAGCGATTTCCAGGGTCACCCTGGACGCTATTCGGTCTGGCGTGGGGGGTGGTGTGAGCGCTGGCGGTGTGTCGGCGACAGGACGCACGCGCAGTGCCCGGCGATGTCCGTGGTGGTCGATGACCACCTCATCCTCGCCATCGTCGTGATGCAGATCCTGCGCCAAGGCCACCAACGCCGCTTCTCCCGAGGCCAGGTCGACCAGCCGCACACGGGTATTCGGAAGTTCGTTGTCGAGGGCGCGACAGCCCCCCCACAAGCCAGCCTGGTACAGGTCGATATCGGGGGTATCAGCGCCGAACAGCGCGGCGACATCGCGAGTCACCACGACCAGCGTCCCGTGGCGATCCGCCAATGTCCTTGCCCAGTCACCCAGTCGCTCAAGGGCGTCCAGGCCCGCCTGGTGGGTCTCGAGGTCACCGCCTGTCTGCCGAGAGGGTACGGCGGCTCTCAGGTCGACAACTTGCGGGGCGATGACTTTCCGGGCACTCGGCGCTTGCTGCGCGTTCGAGGCGCGCGCTGAGGTGACCTCCGCAAACGAGGACGGGGCGGCAAGCGTCAACTCGAGATCATCGTATGTTACGCAGTGGGCAGCACCCGAGGGCATGTGTTGCACAAGCCGCTCACCCAGAGCACGACTGGCAGCATCCACCACCAGCAAGGTGGCTGCGTCGCGCTGTGCAAGAGGCTCGGCCGAACCGGTCTCGGTGGTGGGGCGAGCGCTTGCCGAGGGCACGGCACTCAGCAGAGTCGGAAGATGGGAGGCCTCTGTCGGGGTGCGCGCCTCGACGCTGAACCCGGCCTCGCTCAGGTGGCGGCAGATCGCCTCGACAGTGGCCGGTCTGGCGTCAGGACGCAGGGAGCCCAGCGCTCGCCACCAACCTGTAGGGGGCAGGACCAGTATCAGCAGTTGCCCGTGCGGAGCCAGGCGCGTCGTGGCCTTGTCGATTGCCTCGATGCTGACTTCGAGATCCGTCGGTGTGCTCACCACCCAGGCCAGCTGGGCGCCGGGGGCGGTAAGGAAGGGGGGCAGCGATGCGGCACCGTTGGACGCTTCGATCAGCGGTTGGGTGCGTTGGCGGCAGCCATCATCTGGGGGCAGGACGTCCACCATGAGACGATCGGGGTCCAGTTTCTGGCTCAACGCCTCGCCCAACCGAGGCGCCGCGCATCCTGCCTCGACCAGATGCAGCCGTTGTGCCGAGGGTAGCGTCGACAGGATCCGGGAAACGCTGGCGAGAACCTCGTCGTGCAGGGCCTGCCACAACGCTTCCGGGATCAGCGAAGCGGCGTCGAGGGGCATCCCTTCGATGTGCTCGATCGAGCCCTCCAGCAGGCCGGGAAGATGCAGGCCAAAACGCCCGAGTGAGCCAAGCAGAGGGAACTGCCGAGGGTACTCCGCCAGCAGCAGCCGCCAGATATCGACCGCCGCAGAAGACGCTTGCACCTCCGAGGAGGTCACTGTCGCGCCTGTCGGGTACTGAGCCAGAAGTCGACGGTAGAGTTCACTATTGCCCAGGCCGTCGCCTTCGATATCGGGCCGAGCGGCGACGAAGGCCTCCTCGAGCCAGGCAACGTTGAGACGCTCGAACAGCAGGCTGAGCTCCTCGAGGTCACGCCCCACTGGGCCTGACATGATGCCGGCAAGGGCATTGGCCAGTCGCCTGCCTTCTTCGCCCAAGGGGGTAGGTACCAGTGGCGCCGGGGTCAGGCGGGTGGTCAGCCACTCGGTGGACGAGGAGGTTGGCAGGGCCAGTGGCGTTGTCGCGAAGCGGACCTCCTCGAGGGCAGCAACGCAACGATGCTTGCGGTACAGCCAAAGGTCGGCGGTGAAGGAGTGTGGTGAGCGTCGCGTAATGACGGCGCGGGCGTGGGTCGGTCGACCGGCGTCCTTGTCGAACTGCATGCGCGACAGGCGCACGGGCAGGTAGCCCTGCGTCGGCGGCGTCTGAGCGTTGTTCATCAGTGGCAGGCACAGTTGCAGGGCGCCATCCAGCAGACCGGGTGGCAACCACCAGCAAGGAGTGTCTTCACTGACGGTGAACTCGCCGATGGCTTCATCGTCCTGGCACCAGATCCGGCCCAGGCTACGGTACTCGCCGCGGTAGTCGAGCCCCATCGACCTGGCGAGCGCCAGGTGGGCGTCGCTGTTTATGCAGGCCTTTTTATCCAGCCAGGTCTCGCCATCCAGGTGCTCCTCACTGGCCGGCACAAGCGGAGGGGCCGAACGCAGCAGACTGCCCTGGCAGGCAGGGGCCAGGCGGGCGCTGAGGTGTAACTGCCAGGCGGCTGCCGGGTCGAGGTCGCGTACCGTCAACTGAACACGCCCCTGATCGGCCAGGGTGAGCCGCGCCAGCTTGCCCACAGAGGCGTCCAGTACCAGTGGCGCCAGGATCTCCAGATCGTTGATTTCGAAGGTGGTGTCTGGCGACGAAGTGATGGCGGCAGCCAGTACCATCTCGACGTGCGCCGCTGCGGCCAGCACCGGTGTCTCCCCGACCCGGTGGTCCGCGAGAGCGGGCTGCGTGGCAACACTCAGACGCTGGATCCACGTCGACTCGTCCGGGGCCTGGCGAGCCCCCAGCAGGGGATGTTCGTCACGCTGCTCCAGCGGGTTGTGACCCAGGCCACTCGGGCGGGTCCAGTGGTGGCGACGTTGCCAGGGGTAGGCGGGGAGTTCGATGGGGGCAAGGGGCCGTTCGAACCAGGGGGAAAAGCCATCCAGGGCTCCACTGAGCCACAGACGCGCCCGTGCTTCGGTGAGTTCGTCCAGGGCCCGGCCCTGGCGTGTCAGGGTAGCGATATGCAGGACCTGATGCCCCCGCAGGCGACACTGCTCCTCGATGTATCGCTTCAACAATGGATGGGCGCCGATTTCCACCAGCACCAAGTCACCGCGATCGATCAGCGACTCGATGGCCTGGCGAAAGCGCACAGGCGCCCGCAGGTTTTGCCACCAGTAGTCAGCGCCGAGGGGGCGGTGGGTCTCGCCACCCTCGACGGTGGAGATCATCGGCAAGCGTGGAATTGATCCGTCCAGATCGGCAAGCGCCTCGAGCAGCGGGGTCTTCAAGCCATCCAGCAGTGGGCTGTGGAATGGGTAGTCCAACGCCAGGCGAAGGTATCGATGGCCCGCGGCCCGCAAGGCGTCTTCCAGTTCGGCCAGCGCCGGCAACGGTCCCGCCAGCGTGACATTCCCTTCGCTGTTGTCCCCGGCCAGGGAAATCTCGGCGAAGCGTGGCTGTGCGAGCCAGGTGGCGATGGTGTCAGCGGAGCAGGACACCGCGGTCATGCCTCCCTGATGACGGATCTTGCCCTGCAGGCGGCTGCGGTGGGCAATCACGGTCACCGCTTCAGCCAGTGATAGTGCGCCGCAGGCCCAGCCCGCCGCGACCTCACCGACGCTGTGACCGACCACCGCGGTGGGCGTGATCCCCGCCTCGTCAAGCCAGGCGGTGATCCCGACCTGAATCGCAAATAGCGCCGGTTGGGCCACCACGGTGTCTTCGAGCAGGGCCGGATCATCGCTGCTGGCCAGTACCTCGAGCAACGAGAAGCCGGCGATGGGCAGGAAGTGCTCATCCACCCGCGCGACGGTATCGGCGAAGGTGGGACTGGTCGAGAGCAGGTCACGCCCCATGCCAAACCATTGGCACCCATTGCCGGTGTAGACGAATACCGGCCCCTGGGGCGCATCCAGGCGTCGCTGGCGCCACACCCTGGGGGCGCTGCTGTGGGGAGCGGTCGTCGTGTCCTTCAGCGAGTCCAGGGCCGCCTTGGCCTCGTCATGGTCCCGCACCAGGGTCAGCGCCTGTTCGTCAAGGCGCTCGCGGTGGTGAACCAGGGTCCAGGTCAGGGCATCGAGGGCTGGCTGGTGCGTCTCGAGGTGGTCGCTTAGCCGACTTGCCAGTGCAGCCAGCGCTTCCTCGTCGTGGGCCGAGACAAGCAGCGGTAGCGGCTGCTCGAAAGAGACTCGTGGCGTCGGTCGCGATCGCACCAGTGACGGTGGCGGCGGCGTGGTCAGCACTACGTGGGCGTTGGCCCCCCCGAAACCGAAGCTGTTGATACCGACGGTCAAGGGGCCGCTTTCGGGGAGCGTCCGCGGTGTCAGCACCACGTCCACATTGGCCTCGTCGAGGTGCAGCTCAGGATTGAGGCGATCGACACCGATGGTGGCGGGGACGAAGCGCTGGGTCAGGCAACCCAGCGCCTTGTAGAGTCCGGCGATGCCGGCCGCTGTCTCCAGGTGGCCGATGTTGCTCTTGACCGAGCCGATCGGCAATGGGTGGTGACGATGTCGCCCAAGGGCCTGGCCGATGGCGGTGACTTCGATGGGATCTCCGACGGCGGTGCCGGTCCCATGGGCTTCCAGGTAGTCCAGTCCGTCGGGATCGATCCCCGCCCGGGCGTAGACCTCGGTCAACAGTTGGGCCTGAGCCTGAGCGCTGGGTACCGTGAGTCCTGACTTGTGTCCGTCGGTATTGGTGCCGCTGGCGGCGACTTCGGCGAGGATGGGGTCGCCGTCCGCGAGCGCCTGATCGAGCGCCTTGAGCACGAAGATGCCGGCCCCTTCCGAGCGCACGTAGCCGTCCGCGTCTTCGCTGAACACGCGACAACGGCCTCGCGGCGACAGCATGCCGGCCTTGGAGAAGGCGACGAAGCCGAAGGGATGCAGGTGCAGGCTGACGCCGCCGGTCAGGGCGGTGTCGCATTCACCGGCGCGAATGGCCTGACAGGCCTGATGAAAGGCTACCAGGGAAGACGAGCAGGCCGTGTCGATGGCCATGCTGGGTCCCTTGAGATCGAACACGTAAGACAACCGATTGGCGGCGATGCTGAAGGTGTTGCCGGTGGCGAACAGATTGCCCAGAGAGGCCAGGTCGGCGGTATGCCGATAGGCGAAGTCAGGACTGGAGATGCCGATATAGACCCCGCAGCGGCTGCCGCGCAGGCGCGAGGGGGGGGACGCCCGCGTGCTCGAGCGCTTCCCAGGTCAGCTCCAGCAGCAGGCGCTGCTGGGGATCCATGGTCGCCGCTTCCCTGGGAGAAATTCCGAAGAAGTCGGCGTCGAAGCCGCCGATGTCGCCGAGTGATCCGGCGGCGAAGGTCACGCTGGTACCGGGCGAACGACGGTCGGGATGATAGAACCGGCGCCAGTCCCAGCGCGATGCATGCACCTCTGTGACCAGATCCCGCCCCGCCAGCAGGCTCTGCCACAGGGTTTCTCCGGGGACTCCAGGAAAGCGGGTAGCGTTTCCGATGATGGCGACGCGCCTGGTCATAGCGGTTCCTTGCAATGGCGGTGGAGGGAGCGCCCGAGGGAGCCTGTGGCGACGGTCGTGGTCTGGCACCCGATGGAGTGGAGCAGTGCTTCGGCCAGTTGCGACAGGTCGGACGGTGGCTCCGGCCGTCGTGTGGTCTGGGGGCGGTTGCTCCAGATCATGAACGGCGTTGTTCCATTGGGCTCTCCGTGCCAGCGATAGCTGGGAGACAGGATAGGGACGTGGTCGCCATAGGCGCACAACAGGCCCGGGCGCGATTGCCTGGTGAGGGTCGCCGCCAGGGCGCCGAGCATGGCGTCGGTATTGGCCAGGTGATGGAGATAGATATCGAGTTCGTGGGTCACGGCCATGGGGCGCGAGGCGTCGGCAGCGAGCCAGCGCAGTGGATCGGGCGCTGGCTCCAGCAGAAAGGGGCCATGGCTTTCCATGGTGATCACGAACACCATCAGTGGGCGCGGGTCTGGATCATCCAGGGCTTGTGTGACGCGCCTGGCGAGCTCGACGTCGGCGATGAAGGGGCCATCTCGACGGCAATGCCTGAAGCTTTCGATGTCTTCGAATGCCTGAAATCCCAGCCGAGGCATGACCTGGTCGCGCTGGTAGAAGTCACCGGGGTAGGGGTGCAGCACCAGTGTGCGGTAACCCAGGTGGGCGCAGGCACTGGCCAGACTGGGAACCGGCTGGCGGGACAGCTGACGATAGGGATTGAAGCGATGCATGCCCAGAGCATCCTCGTCCAGCCCGCACAGAAAGGCCGTTTCGCTGCGTATGGTGTTGGCGCCCCAGGCTGGCACCTTGAGGTAGCCGTGGGTGATGGACTGCTCGTTCAGGCGATCCCAGTGGGCGAGCACATCCCGGGGTATCTGGTCGTACCAGGGGCGTGGATCGAAGAACGACTCGCCCTGGACAATCACCAGGTGTGGCAGTGACTCCTGGGCGACTGGTGATGGCGGTTGGCGCAGGAGCGCTGGAGCCTGGGTGGTGTCGATGGGGGTACCGGGGAAGCGAGCGTAGGCCCAGAAGCAGCTCCACAGTCCCAGGTGCTGGTGATCTCGGCACGGAACCAGGGTGGCAGCCGGGAGGCGCCGCAAGCCAAGCCCCAGAGTAATGGCTGGACCCAGTGCCAGGCCGCCCAGCAGCAGCGCCATGGAGGATAGGGAGAGCTGATCCAGCAGCCAGGGTTCGAGGAAGACGAAGACCGACACCGCCATCAGGGCGGCGAGGCTGGCACCCAGGGCCAGGCCGATACCGAAGAACGGCAGGTAGAGCCTTGGATGTCGGATGGCATCGAGAAAGTACTCGAAGTCCTGCACCAGGAAGGGCTCCTTCAGGCTCTGCCACTTCGCCTGATGGCTGCGCTGCACCACCCATTGCAGGGTAAGCACCGTGGCCAGGGCCAGCGCACCTCGTTGCAGCACCGCTACGGCTAGTACGTAGCACAGCCCCCAGGTGCCCGCATGGACCAGCCAGGGGGCCAGGGGGCGGTCGCGCCAGTTGCCCAGGCCTCGACAGCCTATGGCGTCTATGGCGAAGCTGAGTCCCGTGCCGAGGGGGAGTCCCAGTACGCACAGGATGAACGCCAGGTCTCGGGACGCGATCCACGTCAGCATCGGCGGTCAGAAAGAAGCGGGCCAGCGAGCCGAGCAGCTACGACGTGCCGCGAGTCGGCCCCTGAAGCCGCCAAAGCCGTATCTGGCACGGGAAAAACAAGGGTCAGGCGGCGGCGGGCAGGCATGACAGTAACTCCTCCAGGGGAGAGCGTTCGGCGACGAGCCGCCTGGCGCTGTGGTGCACACCGAGGCGAATACCGAGGCGGCAGTAGAAGCTGCCGTTGAGCTGAACGGTTCGCAGCAGGGTGGTCCTGAGCGCCTGATACAGGGCGGCGTTCGGTGCCGGTGGATCGTGCCAGAAGCCCGCGGGGACCCGTTGCCGGCCTGTCGCCAGTCCGGGCATGGTGTAAATGGCTTCGCCCAGGGTCAGCAACGGACAGCCGTGCTCCAGGGCCACGAAACCGGAAGTACTGTTGACGGTGATGGCGCCAGTGGCGCTCGGCAGGAGGTGATTGAGGTCACCGCCCTCGATGAACAGTACCCGCCGGTCGATACCCAACTCCCGAGCCAGTCGGCGAGCGCGACGATGGTGTGCGCTGAGGCCGGGGTCGAGAGGGTGGTTCTTGATCAACAGACGTGTCCGGGCCGGCGCGTCACGAGCAAAGGACGTCATGGTTTCTTCGAGTACCCGGGCCATGTCGGGAAAGGGCGAGTGGCAGCGGATCTGGGCGTCGCTGTCCAGTTGCAGCAACAACACGAAGTAGGGCGCTGGCGCCGAAAGAAATGCCTTGATGCGGTTAGCTTCAAAGCCAGCCAGCAGGCGTTTGCGCGTCAGTTGCTGCGTATAGGCGGCGTACTCTCGGGGAGCGCTGACCGGGGCGTGGCCGCGATAGCCCGGGAACAGCAGAGGGTTAAGGACGCCTGCCAGATGGTAGATCACGTCGTGGGTGGCACGGGTCAAGAAGGGACTGATGCAAGGAACGGGAGGCTCTGCCGGCCCGAGACAATGGGCGGCCTCGAAGACCCAGGCCGGGTCCCTGGGAAAACGGGAACATCCGTTGACACCCTGGGGCTCCAGGGTGATCCAGTGGGGACGCAGGTAGCCTTCCTCGAATACATGGACCCGCAGCCATTGACGCTCTGCGGCCTGAACAGCGAGCCGATGCAGAGGGCGCTGGTCGCCGAAGACCACCAGGTCGGAGATTCCCCGTTGACCGAGAAAGTCATCGATCAGTTCGCCAAAGCCTGCGGCGTCGCCACGGTAGCGTTGGCCCCCGAGGCGCCAACGATAGAGCAGGTCTCCACCACACAGGTCGAGCACATGAACACCGTGTCCCTGGTCAGCAAGGGTGCGAGCCAGTTGCGTGAAGAAGGGAGAGCATGGCCCCTGAAGCAGCAGAAACTGACGCGCCTTGAACGGGCCCATGTTCAGACCTCGCGCTCATGCACAAGAGACGCCGGGCGTCGACTCAGGAAAAGAAATGAAGATGCCATCATGCGGACGGGTGGGCTCCTGTGGCAATGAGGAGCATGGGGAATGATCGTTCTCAAGCACCGCTCAAGATCATTTGCCAAGCATTAGTTGAATGGGTCTTTCAGGGGTTACGAGGAACATAGCACGTGCCCCGCCGAGTCCGGCTGACGAACTTCGCAGCGTCGAGCCGGGAAAATGGAAAACTTGCCCACAGTCATTACCGGTGGCATGTAGCGGCACAGCGCCACGGTTCATGGGGGGAGCGGCGGCTTGTCAATAGCCTATCCACAGCGGGTGGAGAACTTTTCCACCGAGTTGTTCACAGCCCTGACAGGGGCGGCTGCAAGAAAGGGGCTGCGAGCGGTAATCAGCGAGCGAAGATCAGCGGCCGGACATCTGCCGGTGCCAGCGGTGGTTGGCTTCGATGCTCGCTCAAGGGTTCACCGCAGGCTGCCGTCAGCAGGATCTGCAGGGGGTCACCATGGCCGACCAGCAGGATGGTGGCATCGTCGAAGCGCTGTTCCAGCGAGATGATCAGGTCGATGAGTCGGCGGGCGACGTCGCTGACGCTTTCGACGCCGTGGGTGCGGTGTTCGGCATTCTCGCTATCCATTGCCCAGACGTCCGCGTAGGCCGGGTCCGGCCCCTGGTCGTAGTCACCGAAGAAGCGCTCTCGCAGGCGCGGTTCAGGGTGTGGGGTGACGTTGAAGTGTTGCCCGACCAGCGCTGCGGTTTCGGTGGTGCGCAGAAAGTCCGAATGGAAGACCTGGTCAGGCGCGGCCAGGTGCCAGCCGGTCAGCCGTTCGTGCAGCTGTTCCTGCCCCTTGGGCGAAAGACCGTAGCCTTCGAGCCCCTGCTCGGGGGAGGAAACGATCAGGCCCATGGCGTTGGCCTGGCTATGGCCGTGGCGCATCAGCAGGTAGTGATTGCGGCAGCGTGGAAAGTCGTTGGCCTCAACGTTTGACATAAAAGTGTCACCTCCTAGATTGAACTCAACGATGTTTGTTTTCGAACATCGCTGCGTCGCTGGCGCTCGTCTTCGCACTTGGCAGAGCCTTCAGCGTAACGCGGGAAGCCTTCAGCCCATGTGGTAGAGCCTTCAGCGTAACGCGGGAAGCCTTCAGCCCATGTGGCAGAGCCTTCAGCCCATGTGGTAGAGCCTTCAGCGTAACGAGTGAAGCCTTCAGCCCATCTGACAGAGCCTTCCCCAAGTCGCCAGTCGTCGACCGCCAGGCTGTCCGCTGCCGCCGGGACCCGCGATGTCGGCTCGACAGGCCGGGGTCGATTCCCACCCTATAACAAGACTCAGCATAGGTGAGCCACGCCATGACACAACGCTCAAGCCGGGGACGCCAGGTCCTCAACGCAGGTCTCCTGCTCACTTTCGGCGCTGTTGCATCCGTCGCTGTCGCCGAGGATTGCCCCCGAGGTGATCTGGATGCGCTGTACTGCGACCGCAATGGCGATCTGGTGGCCGACCCGCCCGCCAATCAGGACGAACTGGTCGACCCCGACACCCTCATCTTCGCCTACACCCCGGTGGAAGACCCCGCCATCTATGCCGATATCTGGGAGCCCTTCATCGATCACCTCCGGGAGGTGACGGGCAAGGACGTTCGTTTCTTCGCGGTCCAGTCGAACTCGGCCCAGGTCGAGGCCATGCGCAGCGGGCGTTTGCATATTGCAGGTTTTTCCACCGGCCCCACGCCCTTCGCCGTCAACCTGGCCGGCGCCGTTCCCTTTGCCTTGATGGGCTCCGACGACGGACGCTTCGGCTATACCCTGCAGGTCTACACCCAGGCCGATTCGGATATCCAGTCGCTGTCCGACCTGGCCGGCAAGCGGGTCGCCCACACCTCACCCACCTCGAACTCGGGCAATCAGGCGCCGCGTGCGCTGTTCCCCGAGGAAGGCGTGGTGCCGGACGAGGACTACGAGGTGGTGTATTCCGGCAGTCACGACCAGTCGATGCTGGGCGTGGTAGCGGGTGACTACGACGCTGCACCGGTGGCGTCCGAGGTGGTGGAGCGCATGGCCGCACGGGGGCTGTATGACGAAGACAGCGTGCGCATGATCTTCGAGTCCCAGCCCTTCCCCACCACCTCCTATACCTACGCCCATGACCTGGCGCCGGATCTGGTCGAGCGCATCGAGGAAGCCTTCTTCAGCTTCGATTTCGCCGGTACCGCGCTGGGTGAGGAATTCGAAGGCGTCGAGAAGTTCATCCCGATCACCTACCAGGACCAGTGGGAGGTCATTCGCACCATCCAGGCCTCGAACGGCGTCAGCTACACCGCCGACAATCTGGAGTGACGACAGGGTATCCCAGGGACAGGAGGGCCGGCGCATGGCGCTCGGCCTTCCCGGGGAACGAGGACGTGCAATGCTCGAGATTAGCCAGCTGGTCAAGCGCTATGGCCACGATGACCCCGTGCTCAAGGGGCTGGATCTGCGCGTGGAAGGCAACTCCGTGGTGTCCATCGTGGGGGCGTCCGGGGCGGGCAAGAGCACCTTGCTCCGCTGCATCAATCGGCTGATCGAACCCACCTCGGGGTCGATCAGGCTCAACGGCCAGGAGCTGTCCAGCCTCAAGGGCGCACCACTGCGCCAGGCCAGGCGGCGCATCGGCATGGTCTTCCAGGGCTTCAACCTGATCGACCGCTTGACGGTGATGGAGAATGTGCTGGCCGGTCGGCTTGGCTACGTCGGCTTCTTTCAGGCATGGCGGCGGCGCTTCCCGCCGGAGGATATCGAACGCGCCTTCCACCTGATGGAGCGAGTGGGCATCGCCCAGTACGCCAACAAGCGCGCGGACGAACTGTCCGGCGGCGAACGCCAGCGCGTCGGGGTCGTCCGAGCCTTGATGCAGGAGCCGGACATTCTGCTGGCCGACGAGCCGACCGCCTCGCTGGACCCCGTCACCAGCGAGCAGATCATGAAGCTGATGAGAGCCCTGGCCAGCGAGCTGTCATTGCCGGTGCTGATCAACATTCACAATGTGGCCCAGGCCAGGGCCTACACCGAGCGTATCGTCGGCTTGCGCCACGGTCGCATGATCTTCGATGGCACGCCGGAGCGCTTTGATGCCGCAGCGCTGGAGGAGATCTACGGTGGCATCGAGGCCCCGGACGAGACCTCCGCATCGACCGTCGCGGAAGGGGAACGCTGATGGTCAACGACAAGGCTCGGACCTGGCGCAAGCCGCCCTTTATCGCCAGTCCTGTGGTGCGCCTGCTGCTGGCGCTGGGCGTGTTGGGTTACCTGGGCTGGGCGCTGGCCACCCTGCCGTTCGACTGGGAGCGGATCAGCGATGGGCTGCCGCGGGCCGCGCGCATCTTCGGCGGCGGCTTTCCGCCCAGTTTCGAGCGCTTCGAACTGCTGCTGACCGGCTTCAAGGAAAGCTTCCAGATTGCCCTGCTGGCGACTCTGCTGGGGGTGGCACTGTCGATCCCCTTTGCGGTGATGGCGGCGCGCAATATCGCCCCGCGTCCGGTCTATCTGGTGGGGCGAGCGGTGATCATCGTGTCGCGCAGTTTTCACCCGGTCATCGTGGCGATTCTGTTCGTCAAGGCGGTGGGGTTCGGACCCCTGGCCGGGATCCTGACCCTGACGCTTTATTCCATCGGCTTTGTCGGAAAACTGCTGGCCGAAGAGATCGAGGAGATCGACTGGGGGCAGGTGGAGGCCATGCGGTCGGTCGGTGCAGGGTTCATGTCCACGTTGCTGTACGCCGTCTTCCCCCAGATCCTGCCACGCCAGCTGGGGCTTTCCATGTATCAGCTGGACAGCAATCTGCGCGCCTCGGCGGTGGTCGGTATCGTCGGCGCCGGTGGTATCGGTGGCACCCTGATGAACGCCTTCGGGCGCTACGACTATGACTTTGCCTTCGCCATCCTGCTGGTGATCATCGCGGTGATTCTGGTCAGTGAGGGCATCAGTGGCTGGGTCAGGAGACGACTATGGTAGCGACGCCGACAGAACAACGGGTATGGCAGCGCTACAGCCGACGGGAGCGCTGGACGCGCTTCGTGCTGCTGTTGCTGGTCGTGGCGGTGTTGAGCTGGGCGGCCAGGGATGTCGATATCTTCTGGCCCTGGGTGTGGGATGCGCCTGCCCAGATCTACAGCCTGGCCGACCGCATGTGGCCACCCGACCCGCGGCGCCTCGGCGAGATTGTCGAGGCATTGGTCGAGACCGTCCATATCGCCACCCTGGCCACGTTCTCGACGATCTTTGTGGCCCTGCCCGTCGCCTACCTGGCGGCCCAGAACACCACGCCCAATCGTGCCTGCCTGTGGTTTGCCCGTTTCGTGCTGGTGGCCAGTCGTTCGGTCAATACCATCATCTGGGCGCTGCTGTTCGTGGCGATCTTCGGCCCCGGCGTGCTGGCGGGCATCCTCGCGATCATGTGTCGCTCCATCGGTTTCGTCGGCAAGCTGATGGGCGAGGCCATCGAGGAAATCGACCGACGGCCGGTCGAAGCGATGGAAGCGGTGGGCGCCAGTCGGCCCAAGGTCATCCTCTACGCGGTGGTGCCTCAGGTCGTTCCGGCCTTCTTTGCCGTGATCATCCTGCGCTGGGACATCAATATTCGCGAGTCCACCGTGCTGGGGCTGGTCGGGGCCGGCGGTATCGGCGTTATCCTCCAGGGGGCCATCGACACCTTTGCCTGGCCGACGGTGGCCACCATTCTCTGTGGCATCGTCATTCTGGTGTTGCTGGGAGAGGTGTTGACCGGATGGTTGAGAAGCCGGGTGCTTTAGGGCTTGTCTGAAAAGTGCCTGCGCTCGGTAATACGGCGTTAAAAATCGGCTGGTGCGCCAGCCCGGTCAAAATGCTCATTTACACCCCGTAAACTGCGCTTTCTCACCGATTTTTGCCTTGTCTAACCTTCGCTCGTCGACTTTTCGGACAGCGCCTAGGCTCGTACGACGGAAGGATGTACGAATCTGTGCGATTACCGGCATGAACCGTTGATGCTTGCGACTTAGTACTAACGTTCTGTTTTCTGGGACAGTTGTCTTGGAGATGTCGCCGTTTTCTGGTGCCGGATGATGTCTGGTCCTGGGGGAAACGGCACAGAATGCCAGGGCGAGGCGGCGGGGTGCCCCGAAGTTAAGCTATCCTCGATACCATTGATTACCTTATTCAGTGGATCGTCGCCCGGCCTATGAAGATGGATGCCCGCAGAGCCTTTCAAAGCCTAGCCGACAGCCTGTCTCGGGATATCGGTGATGACTTCTTCATGCATCTGGTCGATCGGCTGGCGGTAATCCTCAACGCTGACGCCATGATGATAGCGACCCCTGTCGCGGACGGCTCACGCCTGCGGTCCATGGTGCTGATGGCAGACGGCAAGCATCAGCCAGACGTCGAGTACGAGACTGCCGGCACCCCCTGTCGCGATGCCCTGGACGGCGGAGCCTGCATCTATCCGGAGAACGTCTGCAGTGCCTTTCCGGACGACGTCCTGCTGCGAGATTTTGGTGCAGAAGCCTATGCCGGAGTGGCGATGCGAGGGCCCGAAGGTGAGTTGCATGGTGTTCTGGTTGCCTTGCACCGCCATCGACTGCACCAGCGTCGCCTGGTCGAGGAGGTGCTGAGAATTGCCGCGGCGCGCTGCGGGGCCGAACTGTCCAATCGGCGCACCGAGCAGGCGCTGGAAAAGACCGCCACCCAACTGGACACGACCAACCGACAGCTCAAGCGCGCCCACCGCGCCTTGACCCTGCTGCGACTGGTCAACCGTGCGGTGATTCGGCTCTCCGACGAGATGGCAATCTTCCAGGAGGCCTGTCGGCTGGCGGTGGAGCAGGGCGGCTACCGCTACGCCTGGGCGGGGCTGGCCCAGGACGACCCCGAGCGCAGCATCCTGCCGCTGGTCAGCGCCGGTGGCGCCGATGATTTGTTGCGTCACGCGCGTTTCAGCTGGGATGTGACCACGCCTGAGGGCCTGGGTCCCAGCGGGCAAGCGGTGCATGAAGGCAAGGAGCAACGGGTAGCCGACTATACGACAGGTACGGTAGCGCCTCCGTCCTGGGCCGAGCGATTCGGGGTCGTGGCGGAGGTAGCCTTACCGCTGAGTCTGGGAAGCGAGCGACGGGGCGTGCTGGTGCTGTTGATGGATCAGCCCTACCACGCTGGCGCCGACGAACTGGCGCTGCTGAGGGAGCTTGCGGACAACCTGTCGTTTGGCTTGCAGGCCATGCGTGCCCACCAGCATCAGCAGAACACCCAGCAGGCGGTGCTGGACATGGCCGAACTGGTGACGGCACGCAGCGACGACGCCTTCTTTACCCTGCTGGTGCGACGTCTGACCGACGCCCTCGGCGCGGACGCCGTGTTCGTGTCACGCGTCGAGGAAAGCGTCCCGTTGCAGGCGACGCTGATCGCCGGCCTGGTATCGGGCCAGCCGGTGGAGCCCTTTCACTACAGTTTCGAAGGGCTGCCCTGCGAGAGGTCCTTTCGCGACAGCGAGCATGTGATTGCTCGAGGCATGAGCCAACGCTATCCCCGCGCCGAGGAGATGGTCGGCTTCGCTGTGGAAGCCTACGTCGGCCGACGCCTGGAAGACGCCAACGGCGACGCCGTCGGTATCCTGTTTGCGCTGTATCGCCAGCCGCTGCATGATCCTGAACCCATCTGTCATCTGTTGCGGATCTTTGCCGCAGGCGCCTCGGCGGAGCTCGAACGGCGCCGCAGCGACGCCCATATACGGCATCTGGCCTTCTTCGATCCCGGGACCGGTCTACCCAACCGGGTCCACTTCATGGAGCGTCTGCAGGCGGCCATTGTCCGGGCTCGCACCGAGCAATATCGGGTGGCACTGATGTTCCTCGACCTCAACCGCTTCAAGGAGATCAACGACGGTCAGGGCCACGACGTCGGTGATCAAGTGCTCAGGGAGGTGGCCGCTCGCTTCAGCGGTTGCCTTGGCAGGCTGGAAAGCCTGGCGCGGATGGGGGGCGATGAGTTCGTCGTCATGGTGGAGCAGACCGACGAGATCGGAGCCGCCCAGGTCGTGGGGCGTCTGCTCAGCGCCTTGAATGACCCGGTGGTGCATGAGGGGCATCGATTCAACGTCGACGTCAGCATCGGCGTCGCCTTCTTCCCCGACGACGGAGATAGCTCCAGGGAGCTGCTCAAGCACACCGACATCGCCATGTACCATGCCAAGGAAAGCCGCAGCGGCTACCGCTTCTACGCACCAGAGATGGGTCGTGATCTGCGGCGCCGACTGGTGCTTGCTTCTCGACTGGGTGAGGCGCTGGACACGAAACGTCTCGAGCTCCGCTTTCAACCTTGTGTCGACCTCAAGAGCGGGGACCTGATCGGCGCCGAGGTACTGTGTCGCTGGCACGACGCCGAACTGGGATGGATAAGCCCGATGGAATTTGTCGCCGTGGCCGAGGAACAAGGGATGATCGAGGCCCTCGGCAGCTGGGTCATGGAGCAGACCTGCCGACAGCTGAAGCAGTGGCAGCAGGCATCGCTGGACCGGCTTCCCGAGCGACTCTACGTCAATCTGGCGGCGGCCCAGTTCGAGGATCCCGAGCTGGCAATCAAGCTTTGCGAGATCGCCGCCCGGGCTGGCGTTTCCCCCTCGCTGCTGGGGCTGGAAATCACCGAAAGCGGCTTCATGAAAGACCCAGAACAGGCGATACGCATCACCGACACCCTGCGCCAGCAGGGATTCGCCCTGGCCATCGACGATTTCGGGACCGGCTATTCCTCGCTGGCCTACCTCAAGCGCTTTTCCGTACAGGCGGTCAAGATCGATATGTCCTTCGTCAGCGACATGCTCACCGACAGCAACGATCACGCCATCGTCGCCACCATCATCGCCATGGCCGATCGTCTGGGACTGACGGTAGTGGCGGAGGGCATCGAGACGCCGGCGCAGTTCGAGGCACTGCGTGCCCTAGGTTGCGATCTTGGCCAGGGGTATCTGCTGTCACGGCCCTTGAGCGGTGATGACTTCGCGCGGCGCTGGTTGAGTCGCGATGGGCAGCGGCAAGATGGTCTGGGAGATACCTTGCAGGCGATGGAGCGGCCCGCCTGAGCGGCTTCAGGGGACCCGGTTCAGGCATTCGGGGAAGGTCCCCGAAGAAGGTCCCCGAAGCAGGCGCGCCGCTAGCCCTCTCAGGCATCATGACGCCCGCACCTTTATATTGCCTCTGGACTTGCTGCCGGATCAGGAAGCCCTGCACAGGGTCTGCATCCGTTGCCATGCCGTAAAGGCGCCATTCAGTGAAAAGCTCATGAACCAGTAGTCGCTGGTATCGGGCGTCATGCGCAGGCGCAGATGCAGCTGCTCACCGGTGGCGAGACGCGAGGCCAGCAGGTCCATGTCGATGCCATTCACGCGCACGTAGAGGCCGTCGTCACCGCGTTGGGTGGACAGCACCGCCGTGCCGGTCTGGGCACGTTGCTCGTCTACCAGCAGGTCGATGGGAACGCGATTGACCACTTCGCTCACGGCCTGGCGTTGGCCAAGGTCGCTTCTGACCTCGATCCAGGGCGTGCGGCAATGCCCTGGCGTGGCGTTGACGCTGAGCATGGCGTCGCTGTAGCTGGTCCTTTGGACCGCTCGCACATGGGACTCGTCGCCGAGGGTCGCGATCAAGGTCTGCCAGTCCTGGTGGGTCTGGTGGGCCGAGGTGTCGAAATCCACCGCCATGGCTTGGCTGCTGACGCCTGTCAGCCCGAGTACGGAGACCAGTGCGGCGGCGACACTCAGGCGAAGAAGGCGGGCGCGGCGAGGTGAAAACAATGGCGGAATCGGCATGCTGGCTCCTGACGACCGAGAGAACTCAGAGGTCAGGAGGCTAGCATTCTCGGAGTACGCTGTCGTGGCGTTACCCTGTCTTGCCTCGGCGCGTCAGGCGGGCTCGGCTTCAGGCTCCGGCTCGAGCTCGATCAGCTTGAGGGTGTGCAGGCGCTGGCGGCACTGAGGGGTCATCAGGTCATCCAGGGTGTAGCGATCCAGGACCTCCAGAAATGCGGTCAACCCTTCGTTGGCGATCTGCTTGAAGCGGCAGATGGGCGCGATGTAGCAGGCGCTGTCGTCCCCTTCGCACTCCACCAGGGCGAGGCTATGTTCGGTATCCCTGACCAGGGCGCCGAGGTGGATACTGCCCGGCGCCTGCTTGAGCGACAGTCCCCCGTGCTTGCCACGGACGGCGGAGACATAGCCAAGGCGACTGAGCTCCTGAACCACCTTCATCAGATGGTTGCGTGAGACCTCGAAGCGTGAGGCGATCTCGGCGATCGTGGTGCGTTCGCTGCCGGATTCGGCAAGGTACATCAGAACGCGCAATGAGTAGTCGGTAAATCTTGTCAGATGCATTGGTCGTGCCCCGGCGCCCCTTGGGCGACTTGGTAAAGAGAAGGGAGGCTTTCGCTCATGCTTTCGACTCTAGCAAGGGACGAGAAATCTCACGCAGGCTTGGCGCATTAAAGCGTAGCGATGTGCGATTATTCCTACGCCAGATGACCTATATCAATGAGATAACATGCGCGGTTTAGCTCCTTGTCATGGATGTTCCATCCATCTTATTGTCTCTTGAATGTAGCATGGTAAATCCATAAATTTAGCAATTTTTTTGGTCGGCTTTTGTCGCTGCATATTTGCGGGATTTTCTATACCTATTCAAGGGTGGTTTGCTCGGCTCATATGGGTTAACTGGTCGATTTCAAGCTCATCAAAGCGCTCGATGATGCCGCCGTGGTCGCTCTGAAAAGCCTCCGCATCGTTTCTTGTGGAAAAGGTCGCCAGCGGATGTCCCATGCCGCCGGGCCGCGAATGGCCAGACACGTACCAGGCCTCCTGTGCACTGATAAAGGCACCATTTCCGGGGTGATCCCAGTCGGTGCGAGCCATGTCATGAACCCAGGCATGGGCAAGGCGTTCGACGTTTTCGGGTTGAAGAAGAAATACCAGCATTTCCGCCGCCGAGCAGAACTTGGTGACCTCGCTGTCACCATCGAGTGCGAGTTCTCCCTTGGGGCCTGGCATGGCCTCGATCAACATCCCGCATACATGGCAGATGTCGTCATCACCGATGGGGGCGGGGCCGATAGTCGTGTCAGAGGTGCCGTCGTTGCAGCCGATCAACAACAGCATCAGGCCACCGATGGCAAAGCGTTGCAGCATAGAAGGAAGGAACATGGGAGTTCTCCAGGCGAGCGTCCTGGCGGACGGAGTGGGGGGATAGCTGGCAGCAAAAGCCAGCAGCAATAGCCGGCAGGCAGCGTCGGCATTCGGCTGAACTGGGCGTGCGGGTTACAGCGCTCGATGCTCGAATCGCCTGATCGCCAGACCCAGGGGTAGCAGCACCCAGACGACCTGCAGCAGCGCCAGCAGCAAGGGCGACCTGGGGGTGGCGCTGGCCAGGGCGGTGATCGCGGAGGCCTGATGAGGCTCGACCGCCGAGAGCACCAGCAGTCGGAAGCACTCGGCCGGGTTGGCCAGCATCAGCCAGGGCAGCCAGGCCCCTCCCTGGTGCACGCCTACCAGCAGGGCGAGCAGCGCCAGGTCCAGTACCAGCACGAACACGAACCAGGTGATCAGAGCCTGGCTGGCAGCAGCCTGCTTGCTGCCGGCACGGGCGCTGATCCAGTACGCCAGGGCCAGAAACGACCAGCCCAGCAGCACGCTGGAGACGATCAGAGTAGTGAGCCCTGCGGCTACCTCGGCCAGCGCGGTTTCCGGTGTGGCGAAAGCGATGACCACGCCAGCGACTGCAAAGCCGCACAGGGTGGCCAGGCCCAGCACCCAGGCGTGGCCCATGAACTTGCCGAGCAGCCAGGTCCGGCGTGACATGGGGTAGGTGGCGAGCAGCAGCAGGGTGCCGCCCTCGTCCTCGCCGACGATGGCGTCGTAGGCCAGCATCAATGCGATCAGCGGAATCAGCAGCATGGACAGCGTCGACAGGCTGATCAGGGTGGTGGACAGGCCGGTAAAGCCGGTACCACCACTGGCGGCAGCACCGAAGGCGGCGATACCCAGCGCCAGTACCCCCAGCAGCACGGCGATCCCGAGCACCCAGCGGTGGCGCAGGCCGTCACGGAATTCCTTGTGGGCGATGGTCAGTAGAAGGCGCATCAGGGCGTGTCCTCGGCGGATGGTGAGACGGTGGTGTGGTCGGACTCGTCGATCACCTGGTAGCGGTCGCTGGCGTCGCTCTCGCTGCTCCCGTCACTGCCATTGCCTGGATCGCGGCCGCTGGGGTCCTGGACACGTCGGTACAGTGCCTCGAGGCTGGGGGGGCGAATTTCCAGGTCCTTGAGCCCCTGAAAGGCAGTGCACAGCCTCAAGGCGTTCATGCGGTGCTCCGGGGCCACTTCCAATCGCAGTCGACCACCGTCCGCCAACGAAGAGCGGGCGGGGATGCCCTCGCGAATCAGCCTTAGTGCCAGATCCTGGGGAGCACCACGCATCTCGATCACGTAGGGCAGCGCAAAGCGTTCGCGCAGGCTCGCCAGGTCGCCCAGCGCCAGGCACTTGCCCTCGCCGAGGATCAGCGCACGATCGATCACCGGCTCGACCCCCGGCAACAGGTGGGAAGACAGCACCACCGTCACGCCACGCGCCTTCAGCATTCCGATGGTGGCGTAGACCGCCTCGGTGGCGGCGGGGTCGAGCCCGCTGGTGGGCTCGTCGAGCAGCAGCAGCCGAGGCTCGCCAAGCAGCGCCTGGGCCAGCCCCAGGCGCTGGCGCATGCCCTTGGACCAGGTCGCCAGGCGTCGGTCGGCGGCCTCACCCAGCCCCACCTGCACCAGCAGCTCGTCCACCTCTGTCGTGGGCCGACCCTTGAGTCGGGCCAGATAGGTGAGGGTCTCTCGCCCGCTCAGGTTGGGGTAGAAGCGGACATTTTCGGGCAGGTAGCCCAGGTGCTGGCGAAAGGCACGGTCGCCGGCTCGGTCCGGCCGTTGCCCAAGCACGCTGAGACTTCCCTGGGTGGGCGACAGCAGTCCCAGCATCAGTTTCATGCTGGTGGTCTTGCCGGCGCCGTTGTGGCCGAGCAGGCCGAGCACCTCGCCCCTGTTCACCTCGAGGCTGAGATGGGACAGGCGGGTCACGCCGCCGTGTTCCAGGCTGACGTCGTCAAAGACGATGGCGCAGGTCGTGGCGCGGGTCGTGGCGCAGGTCGTGGCGCGGGTCATGGATAGGATGTCCGTGTGGCGGAACGAGGTCTCGAAGGCGTCATCAGGGGGGCGCTGTCGCTGACGCCGGCGGGGCGAAATACCGGGAAGACGCGCTGTACCCAACGCAGCGCCAGCACCGCCGGGCTGGCCATCAGCACCTTGGCCTCCGGGTGTCGCCACAGCAGCTGGTCCATGGCGTCATTGGGCTGGTAGCGGGTGTCGCCGATGCCGTCCTCGTCAAGGTCCCAGCCCAGGTAGTCGCTCCAGTAGTTGCCGCGACCGTGCTCGGACCATTCCTGCTGTCGAGTGGCCACGTACTTCACCTGGCGGCGATTGTGGATGAGGGCGTTGCCGCTGATGCGGTTGTCCTCGGAGCCTGCGGTCAGGTGAAGCCCGATGTCGCTGTCCTCGAGGCGGTTGCCGCGAATCACGTTGAACTGGGCGTTGTAGACGAAGATGGCCTTGCCATCGCCACCGCTGACCAGGCCCCGGTCATGGGCGTCGCGTGCCTGACGCACGCCGATGATGTCGTTGTCGATGATCCGGCTATCGGTGATGTTGTTCATCAGGATGCCGTAGTTGCGATCCTCGATGGAGCGATTGGCCCTCACCGTCAGCCCACGGGACTGCATCAGGGCGTAGCCGGTGCGGGTGTGGCGGGTCAGGTTGTTGGTCACGCTGTTGTCGTGGGCGTACATGTAGTGGACGCCGTAGCGAAGGTCTTCGAGCAGGTTGCTGTCGATCACGCTGTCGCTGCTGGTGTCGATATAGACGCCGTCGCGCACCTGGCGGATATCGTTGCCGGAGACCAGCGCCCGACGCGCGTTGAACAGCTGCACGCCGTTGCCGCGATCCTGGGAGCGTACCCGGGTATCGCCGCGAATCTGATTGTCGAGGACCCGGGCGTCATCGACGCCATCGAGCCAGATGCCGAAGCCAGGGCCGGACAGCCGGCAGCGCTCGATGCTGGCGCCATGGGCGGTCCTTTCCACGTGAACCCCCGCATCCATGGCGGTCAGGTCGCCGCCCCAGTGCTGAAGGGTCAGCCCGGACAGGGAAATGCCAGGTGAGCGCAAGGTCAGCAGGGTCCCGCTGCCGCCGCCATCGATCACCACACCGGCACCGTCGGCGACCAAGCTGAGTGGCTTGTCGATGATCACCGGGCCTGTCGCGTAGTGGCCCGGTGCGAGCCGCAAGGTATCGTTGGGCTCGGCCTGCTCGACCCAGCGCTTGAGCGGTGTGCCCGCGGTCACCTTCAGCTCAGCGGCCAGCACCTCGCTGGAACTCAGTATCGCCAGTAGCGCCAGCCCTGCGGTCAGGGCCAGCGCCATCGGTGTCACTCGGCCAGGTGCCGAACGGCCTGCGAGAAAGGAGGGAACTTGGAACATGGTGATGTCGCCTGGGGCCGTGG
>NZ_JASHIT010000056.1:0-29554 GCF_030733595.1 Halomonas sp. MMSF_3323
GCACGGGGCGGCGGGGTCGCCGATCATGCTGGCGGGGCTGGTGGGCATCCTGGCGGTGATGGTGCTGTGGTTCAGGGATGTCATCAAGGAGTCCATGTCAGGGCTCTATGACGCCCAGATGGATCGGTCCTTCCGCTGGGGCATGGGCTGGTTCATCTTCTCGGAAGTGATGTTCTTCGGCGCCTTCTTCGGTGCGCTGTTCTATGTGCGGACTTTGGCGCTGCCATGGCTCGATGGTGAAGGTGCCAAGGGCGTGTCGGCATTGCTGTGGCCCGACTTCACCGCCAGCTGGCCGCTGGAGAACCCACCGGACAGCGCCATCTCGGGGCCGACCGAGACCCTGAGCCCGTGGCAGCTGCCGCTGGTCAACACCCTGCTGCTGGTGTCCTCGAGCATTACCCTGACGGTCGCCCACGAAGCGTTGAAGATGGGGGAGCGTCGCGCTACCCACAACTGGTTGTTCGGTACGGTGCTGCTGGGCACCTTCTTCATCATCATCCAGGGGGTCGAGTACTACGAAGCCTACCATCACCTGGGCCTGACCCTGGAGGCGGGCATCTACGGCTCGACCTTCTTCATGCTGACGGGCTTCCATGGCCTTCACGTCATCATCGGCACCATCATCCTGGCCAGCATCCTGATGCGTATCCGCAAGGGCCATTTCAGTGGCGACAACCACTTCGGTTTCGAGGCGGCGGCCTGGTACTGGCACTTTGTCGACGTGGTCTGGCTGGGGCTGTTCATCTTTGTCTACGTGTTCTGAGGCAGGCGGCGTGGGGGCCGCTCAGCCGATCGTTCCGGTGGCGAAGCCATAGGCCAGCAACGCCAGCAGCAGGGCGGCCAGGGCTACCCGGATCTTGAGCGAGACCAGCAGGCGGCGTGAGTGGCTGTCGTCCTTGAGCAGGAAGCCGACCCCGGCCGCGAGACTGGCCAGCATGGCCACGAACACGATCAGAATCAGGATCTTGAGCAGCATGGTGAGAGTCCGTTCGAGTGAGGGAAAAAGGTGTGGTCCGGGTCGGCTGGTGGCCTGGTGCCTGCTGTGTGCAGCGCTGATGGTGCTGGGTATCGGCCTTGGACTATGGCAGTGGGAGCGCGCCGCCGGCAAGCGCGACTATCTTGCAAACCTTGCCGAGGCACCGACCTTGAACATGCCAGGGACATTGCCGCCGGACGGCAGCCGCCTGTCGCTCGAAGGCGTCTTTCAGGCCGACGAAACCCTCTACCTGGACAATCGGATGCTCGGCAATCGACTCGGGGTAGCGGTGCTCACGCCCTTTGTCGACGTCGAGGGACAGCGGTGGCTGGTGGAGCGCGGCTTTCTCGAGACAGGGGTGTCGCGCCAGGCGCCCTACGCAGAGACGCCGAAGGGGCTGGTGTCGCTGAGCGGTGACTGGCAGGCGGATGGCCGGCGTACGCCGCGGTTCGGTGACAACCTCGAAGGCACGCGACTGCAGCGCATCGAACTCGGAGCCTGGGACGAGGAGTTCAGCTTTGCCGGTTGGCTGCATCAGCGCCAGGGTCCCGGGCATCTGGAGGACTGGTGGACGCCTAACGTCATGCCACCAGAGCGACATCTGGCCTATGCACTGCAGTGGTGGGGGCTTTCGTTGGTGGCGCTGCTGGCGCTGCTGTTTGGAGGTCGACGACTCTATCGCGATCTTTGCGGGGCGGGCGTCACGAGCGCTGAAAGGTCAATTGTTGATATGTCCGCCAGGCAAGAACGCTAAGGCCGTGAGATGGCAAGACCGCGAAAGAAAACCGCGAAAGAAAACTGCGGAAGACAATAACGCCGCGAAAGACAGGAAAGGGTCGAAAGACAAGCGACATCGGCGAGGGCAAGAGGCTAGCGCGAGAGCACGACACTAACGCGAGAACAACAGATACCCGATAGCCCAGCGGACACGACAGGACCGAACGTGTCGACGCAAGGAGTGGAGGTGCGAGGATGACGACGATGGGGTGGCAGCGGCTGAAGCTGGTCGCACTGATCGCGATCTTTGTGATGCCCATGGCGCTTGCCTGGGGCATGGTCGAGTTCCGTATCGGCATTCCCGACAACCGTACCGCACACGGGGCGCTTGATGCCGATGTGCCGCCGCTATCCCGGTGGCCGGCTCTTGAGCGCACAGACATTGCCAGTCGCGATCGTGGAGGGGAGGTCGCGGCGCATGCCTGGACCCTGGCCTACGACTGCGGCGATAGCTGCGCCGAAGACGCGGATCGCTGGTGGCGCCTGCACCGGGCGTTGGGCAAGGACGCCCATCGTCTGAGTCGGGTGCGCGTGGGTGGAGACGCTGCCGCCTTGCCTGGCGAGTCGCTGGTGACCTGGACCGAGTCGCCGGAGTGGGCCAGTCAGGGGCAGGCATGGCTGCTTGACCCCCAGGGGTGGGTGGCGGTCGCCTATCCTGCCGGGGTGGAGACCCGGGCGGTGATGGACGACATCGAGCATCTGTTCAAGCGCAACCCCGAGCCACCGCTTGCTGCCCTGGGCGAAGATCCCGGTGAGGCCGAGGCTACGCAAGGTGCCACCGAACTGGTCAGTCTGAACGACAGCCAAGGTGCCAGCGAAGACGCCCGCCAGGAGGTGCGCCATGAATGATCGACGCCTGGCGACGCTGCGGCTCCTGAGTCTTGTGGGGGCGCTGTTCACCGCCCTGGTCATCATGGCCGGTGCCTTCACCCGGTTGCTGGATGCGGGGCTGGGTTGTCCCGACTGGCCGGGCTGCTATGGGGCGCTGGTCGTGCCCGATGCAAGCAGCGCTCTGCTGCATAGTCCGGATGCACCGCTGGAGGCATCCAAGGCCTGGATGGAAATGATTCATCGCTACCTGGCCGGATGTCTCGGGGTCATGGTGATGGCCCTGCTGGTGCTGGCCTGGCCCAGGCGGCGCAAGCCTGGGTTTCCCTGGCGTCTGATGCTGATGCTGTTCGCCGCCTTGATGGTGCAGGGGGCCTTCGGTGCCTACACCGTGACCCTCAAGCTGTGGCCCCAGGTGGTAACCCTTCACCTGCTGGGTGGTCTCACGGTGATGACGCTGTTCATCTGGCTGCATCTGCGCCTGCGTCGTGTCGCCAGGGGGGAGGCGGCGCTCGCTGCCCGACCACTGGGGGCGCTGATGGGGGTGGCCACCATGCTGCTGGTACTGCAACTGGCGCTGGGGGGCTGGACCTCCAGCAACTACGCGGGCATCGCCTGTCAGGGGTTTCCCACCTGCAATAGCCAGTGGGTTCCCGACACCGACTGGGGTGAGGGCTTCCACCTTACCCAGACGGTGGGTCCCAACTATCTGCACGGGGCCCTGCACGCCGAAGCACGCACGACGATCCATCTGGCCCATCGGCTGGGAGCGCTGGCGTTGACGCTGGCGCTGGCACTGGTGGTGATCCGTCGCTGGCATCGCCGTGAGATGCGGCCCTGGCTGCTGACGCTGGCCGGGGCGACGGCGTTGCAGGTCGCCCTGGGTATCGCCAATGTGCTGCTGTGGCTGCCGCTGGGCCTGGCGCTTCTGCATACTGCCGGCGCGGTACTGCTGGTCTTCAGTTTTACCCTGGTAGCGTGGAAGCAGCGCCATTCAAGACAGGCGGTGAAGGGACGTCAACGCCAGACCAGAGGAGGGTGGCTCCATGCGTGATGCACAGGCCATGGGTGCAGCGACCCATCCGCTATGGCGTGACTTGCTGACGTTGTGCAAATGGCGAGTGGTCATGGTGATGCTGGTATGCGCCCTGGTGGGGATGTTGCTGGCGATCCCCGGTGCGATATCGCCAGCTGCGCTTAACGCCATGGTGTGCGGGCTTATCGGGATTGCACTGGCCGCCGCCGGGGCGGCGGCGATCAACCACGTGGTGGATCGCAAGCTGGATGCGCGGATGCATCGCACCTCGCGGCGCCCGCTGGCGTCCGGTCGCTTGTCGACGCCACTGGCGCTGGCCTGGGCGCTGTCATTGTCCACCTCGGGGGTGGCGCTGCTGGCGCTGACCGTCAATCCGTTGACCGCTTGGCTTACGCTGTGGTCGCTGGTCGGTTATGCGTTGATCTACACGGTATTTCTGAAACGGGCCACGCCGCAGAATATCGTCATCGGTGGTGTCGCAGGTGCCGCGCCGCCACTGCTGGGCTGGACCAGCGTGACCGGGACAGTGGGAGCCGAACCGCTGCTGCTCATGTTGATCATCTTTGCCTGGACGCCGCCGCACTTCTGGGCGCTGGCGATCTACAAGCGCGATGAATACGCCGAGGCCGGCGTACCGATGCTGCCGGTAACCCATGGCCTCGCCTTTGCCAGACTGCAGGTCTGGCTATATGGCTGGTTGACGGTAGCGGCCACCTTGCTGCCGTTCACCATCGGCATGAGTGGCTGGCTCTATCTGGTCAGCGTCTGTGTGCTCAATCTACGCTTCATGCAGTGGAATCTCAGGGTCTGGCGTGGACACGACGAACAGGCGCCCTTGCAGGCCTTCTGGTTTTCCATACGCTATCTGCTTGGCGTCTTTCTGGCCTTGTTGCTGGATCACTATCTGAGTATCGCCTTGAGTCCTGCATAGCCCTTGCCGTCATTCAACGGTTCGGTGTCACGGGAGTGTCATCGGCAGGTGGCAACAATGCAGACGGCAGTCACCGGTCTTTCTCGCGATGGATGGTTCAGCCTCTCTGGTAGATGTGTAGAATGCCCCCTTTGACCATCGCACAGGGGGCTGCATGTCCACGACGCTCGCTTATGCCTTGCTCGGGCTTGGCATTGTCATCATTGCCGCGTTGGCGTGGTACGCCTGGTCGTTGAAGAATGAGGTGCGGCGCCGAGAGGGAGTGATTCGGGACGAGGAACGTCGTGCCAGGGAAAATGGCCTGGAAAACCTCGGTCTGGTTGCGTCGGCGCTATTGCAGCGTCAGGTCGATGTGACCGAAGGCTGCTGGCGGTTGAAAGTATTGTTCGAGATCATCGATCCGGCACTGCTTGAGCGGCGCGAGTTCAGAGTCTTTGCCGAGGTCTACGAACAGACCCGTCATCTGCACACACATCAGGCTCGTCAAGAGCTTACGCCCAAGGAGCGGTTCGCTGAAGACAAGCAGCGACTGGCCGTGGAAGAAGCGAATCGCGACGATGTGCTGGCTGCGGCACAGGCTGCGCTGGATTTTCAAGCCCGTTACCCCGACTCTCTCAATTGAGCGATCTCGAACACTGTTCGATGAAGTGAATGACGGGCGGGTATCGCCTGTGCTAGTTTGATTGTACAGAAGCGATACGTCATGATATCGCCTGCAAGGGATTGGTCGTGCAGCAATTGTCTTGCACGATGGGCCGTTGGCAGAAGACGTTGAGATATTGGCGACTAATAGACTGGCTAGGCGCTGTATTTCATGCTTTTCTTGCCTATGAGGAAGTAGGGTACCTATCCTGTTTCTCGATCGGCACAACATTGGACCCGCTGAAGAACAGGGTTACCCGTATTCAGCATTGAGTGTCAGATAGAAGAAGGAGTCTTACATGAAAAAATCAACGACTGGCTTGCTGCTCGGTTCTGCACTGGTTGTCGGCCTCTCCGGCTGCGCCAGCTCCGCCTCTCAGTCCTCCTCCGGCATGAGCGCATCTGACGCCAAGCCGTGGTACCAGCACCCGATGGTGTGTGGTATCGCTGGTGGTCTGATCGGCGGTGGTATCGGCTACGGCACCACCAGCGATGACGACGAGGAAACCGGCGCTGCTGTCGGCGCGACCGTCGGCACCGTGGCTGGCGCTCTGCTGTGTGCCGAGCCGAACAAGGAGCCGATGAACGCTCCGAAGGATTCCGACGGTGACGGCGTCTACGACGCCAACGACCAGTGCCCGGGTACTCCGGCCGGTGTCGCCGTGGACGCAGTGGGTTGCCCGCTGGATTCCGACAACGATGGCGTGCCGGACTTCCAGGACCAGTGCCCGGGTACTCCGGCTGGCGTCGAGGTCAACTCCCTCGGTTGCGAGAAGGACCTGGTCCTGCGTGACGTGAACTTCGAGTTCGACTCCGCCGTCCTGACCGCTCAGGCTGAGCAGGTTCTGGCTGGTGTTGCCGAGCGTCTGCGCGCCAACCCGAACGTCGGCGTGCGCATCGAAGGTCACACCGACAGCGTCGGTTCCGACAGCTACAACAAGCAGCTGTCTCAGGAGCGTGCCGCTTCCGTTGCTCGCTTCCTGGCGAGCCAGGGTGTTCAGCCGAACCGCATGCGTGCCATCGGTTACGGTGAAGAGCAGCCCATCGCGACCAACGACACCGATGCAGGTCGTGCGGAAAACCGTCGTGTGGAACTGGGTGAGTGGCAGTAAGTCTGCCCTGACCGAGTCCGTCTCGATCGCCTGATCGAGCACGATGACATCAGCGAGGCGCCTTCGGGCGCCTCGCTGCGTTTCGGGTGGTGGTGGCCAGGCTTGCCATTCCGCTCGCTAAAGGTGTCGCGACGCCCTCCACAGGGGTAGAGCATGGCGCCGGCGGCGCCATTTCTGATATTCTATGTCGCTGTTTCACCCCTCGAATCCATTTTGGCGACACGTGATCCCTGGTATGGATCACCACTGCGCACAAGGACAGCTTGCATGCCCATCGTGACACTGCCTGACGGCAGTCAGAGAACCTTCGATTCCCCCCTTAGCGTCATGGAGCTGGCCGAGAGCATCGGCCCGGGACTTGCCAAGGCCTGCGTGGCCGGCAAGATCGACGGCGTATTGGTGGACGCCGCGGACCTGATCGAGACGGACGCCGAGGTGGCGATCCTGACCGCACGTGACGAGGAAGGCCTGGAGATCATCCGGCATTCCTGTGCCCACCTGATCGGGCACGCGGTCAAGCAGCTCTATCCCGAGGCCAAGATGGCCATCGGCCCGGTGATCACCGACGGCTTCTATTACGACATCGATTTCGGCCAGTCGATCACCCCGGAAGACCTCGAGACCATCGAGAAGCGCATGAAGCAGCTAATCGATGAAGAGTACGACGTGGTCCGCGAGTACGTCGATCGCGATGCCGCGATGCTGGAATTCCTGCATCGCGATGAGCCCTACAAGCAGGAAATCGTGCGCGGGATTCCCGAAGGCGACACTATTCGCCTCTACCGCCACAAGGAATATACCGACATGTGTCGTGGGCCCCACGTGCCCAACACTCGTCACCTCAAGGCGTTCAAGCTGACCAAGCTGGCCGGTGCCTACTGGCGCGGCAATGCCGACAACGCCATGCTGACCCGCATCTACGGCACCGCCTGGGGCGACAAGAAGCAGCTCAAGGCCTACCTGCACCGCCTCGAGGAGGCCGAGAAGCGCGATCACCGCAAGCTGGCGCGTCGTCTCGACCTCTTCCACATGCAGGAAGAGGCGCCGGGCATGGTGTTCTGGCACCCCAACGGCTGGACCCTGTGGCAGCGCGTCGAGCAGTACATGCGCGGCGTCTACAAGGAGGGCGGCTATCAGGAGATTCGCTGCCCTCAGATCATGGACGTGTCGCTGTGGAAGAAGTCCGGCCATTGGGATAACTACGCCGACGGCATGTTCTTCACCGAGTCCGAGAAGCGTGAGTACGCGCTCAAGCCGATGAACTGCCCGGGCCACGTCCAGGTGTTCAACTCCGGTCTGCGCAGCTACCGTGAACTGCCGGTGCGCTTCGGCGAATTCGGCGGCTGTCACCGTAATGAGCCGTCCGGCGCGCTGCACGGCATCATGCGAGTGCGCGCCTTTACCCAGGACGACGGCCACATCTTCTGTACCGAAGAGCAGGTGCAGCCCGAGGTGACGAGCTTCCATCGCCAGGCGCTCAAGGTCTACAGCGACTTTGGCTTCGAGGATATCGCGATCAAGATCGCCCTGCGCCCGGAAAAGCGCATCGGCGACGACGACACCTGGGATCGTGCCGAGAACGCCCTGCGTGGAGCGCTGGAGGCCTGTGGGGTCGAGTGGCAGGAGCTGCCGGGCGAGGGCGCCTTCTATGGTCCCAAGATCGAGTATCACATGAAGGACTGCCTGGGCCGCGAGTGGCAGGTCGGCACCATGCAGGTCGACTTCATGATGCCCACGCGGCTGGGTGCCCAGTACGTGACCGAAGAGGGCGAGCGCAAGCCGCCGGTCATGCTGCACCGTGCCATCGTCGGTTCCATGGAGCGCTTTATCGGCATCCTGATCGAGCACTACGCCGGCGCCATGCCGCTGTGGCTCGCGCCGGAGCAGGCGGTGGTGATGATCATCACCGATGCCCAGAAGGAATACGCCGAAGCCTTGACCTCACGACTGCAAAAAATCGGTCTTCGCGTCAAGTCGGACTTGAGGAACGAGAAGATCGGCTTTAAAATTCGCGAGCATACGTTGCAGAAGGTACCCTATCTCCTGGTGGTCGGAGATAAGGAAGTAGAGGCCGACTCGGTGGCTGTGCGTACGCGCAGCGGCGAAAATCTGGGCACCATGACCGTGGACGCCTTTATTGAACGAGTTCAGGCCGAGCGGTACTAACGGGTAGGCGGCATGGGCCGCCCCCTCGTGTGAGGCTCTAGGCACGCACCTTCCCAGCTCTCGCACCTTCCAAAGCTACAGTGGAGACGGAACCATCAAGAGAAGCAACCCCAGAGGACGCCCCCAGGACAAGCGTCCGCCAATGAACGAGCGCATCACCGAAGATCAGGTCCGCCTGATCGCCAGCGACGGCGAACAGCTTGGCATCGTGGATACCCGCGACGCCCTTGAGCGTGCCGAAGCGGAAGGGATGGACCTCGTACAGATTTCCAATGCCGATCCGATCGTCTGCAAGATCATGGATTACGGCAAGTTCGTCTTCGAGCAGAAGAAGCAGAAAGCTGCTCAGAAGAAGAAGCAGAAGCAAATCCAGGTCAAGGAAGTCAAATTCCGTCCTGGCACCGACGAGGGTGACTATCAGGTCAAGATGAAGAACCTGATTCGATTCCTCGAAGGTGGCGACAAGGGCAAGGTCACCCTGCGTTTCCGCGGGCGTGAAATGGCGCACCAGGACATCGGCCGCAAGCTGATGGAACGGATCGCAGCGGATCTCGAGGAAATCGGGACCGTGGAATCCTTCCCCAAGATGGAAGGGCGCCAGATGATCATGATCATTGCCCCCAAGAAGAAGTGATCCGACGGCCGGTTCAACGATTGGTCAGCCTGTGAAGGCTGGCCATTGGCCCCGGATTTTCTAAAGAAACTCGAGCGGAGTTATTCTCATGCCGAAGATCAAGAGCAACAGCGGCGCTGCCAAGCGCTTCAAGAAGACTGCCAACGGCTTCAAGCACAAGCAGTCCTTCCGTAGTCACATTCTGACCAAGAAGTCCACCAAGCGTAAGCGTCAGCTGCGCGGCATGCAGCAGATCCACGACGCCGACAAGGCACTCGTGCGTCGCATGCTGCCGTACGTATAAACCCTTGGTGAACCCCCTTTAACGTCAGGAGAGTGCTATGACTCGTGTCAAGCGTGGTGTCGTCGCCCGTCGTCGTCACAAGAAGATCATGAAGCAGGCCAAGGGCTACTACGGTGCCCGTTCGCGCGTCTTTCGCGTTGCCAAGCAGGCCGTCATCAAGGCCGGCCAGTACGCGTACCGCGACCGTCGCCAGCGCAAGCGTCAGTTCCGTGCCCTGTGGATCCAGCGTATCAACGCCGGTGCCCGTCAGCACGGTCTGTCCTACAGCCGCTTCGTCGGTGGTCTGAAGAAGGCCGGTATCGAAATCGACCGCAAGGTCCTGGCTGACCTGGCCGTTCACGAGAAGGCAGCCTTTGCTGCCATCGTCGAGAAGGCCAAGGCTGCCCAGTAAGCGCGTTCGAATGATGAGCGAGCTCTCCCCATGGGGAGACGAGCGTTCATGATCGCCCCAGGGGAAGAGCAGCCGCTCTTCCCCTGTTTTTTTGGCGACCCCTTTTTCATCGCGATCTCTACTATTGCGCGACCACTCCACCACTGAACGATCAACGATATCGGAGCTCAACGTATGGACCACCTTCCCGACCTGGTTCAACAAGCTCGCGACGCCATCCAGTCAGCCGACTCCATGGCCGCACTCGACGAGATTCGCGTCAAGTACCTGGGCAAGAAGGGCGAACTGACCGCGCTGCTCAAGGGGCTCGGCAAGCTGCCCGCCGAGGAGCGCCCGGCGGCCGGTGAGCGCATCAACCAGGCCAAGCAGGAGCTGGCCAAGGAACTCGATACCCGGCGCGAGGCCCTGGCCAAGGCCGAACTCGACGCCAAGCTTGCCGCAGAACGCCTGGACGTGACCCTGCCGGGTCGTGGACAGCCCACTGGTGGCCTGCATCCGGTGACACGCACCCTGGAGCGTATCGAAGGCCTGTTCCGTCGCATCGGCTACGAGGTGGCGGTGGGGCCAGAGCTCGAAGACGATCACCACAACTTTGAAGCCTTGAACATCCCGGCCCACCATCCGGCGCGGGGCATGGCCGACACCTTCTATTTCGACGCCACCCGGCTGCTGCGCACCCACACCTCGCCGGTCCAGGTGCGCACCATGAAGGCCGAGGAGCCGCCGATTCGCATCGTCTGCCCGGGTCGGGTGTACCGCAGTGACTCGGATCTGACCCATACCCCGATGTTCCATCAGGTCGAGGGCCTGCTGATCGAGGAAGACGTCAGTTTCGCCGACCTCAAGGGCACCATCGAAGACTTTCTGCATGCCTTCTTCGAGCGCGATGACCTGTCGGTACGTTTCCGTCCGTCCTACTTCCCCTTTACCGAGCCCTCCGCCGAGGTCGATATCGCCTGCGTGATGTGTGCCGGTGAAGGTTGCCGTGTGTGCTCCCACACCGGCTGGCTCGAGGTGATGGGCTGCGGCATGGTCCACCCGGAAGTCTTCCGTCACGGCGGCATCGATCCCGAGCGCTATACCGGTTTCGCCTTCGGTATGGGTGCCGAGCGCCTGGCCATGCTGCGCTATGGCGTCAACGATCTGCGCCTGTTCTTTGAAAACGATCTGCGCTTTCTTCGTCAGTTTCACTGAGCGCTGCGGGCCAAAGGGCCCGATAAAGAACATCGAATGCAGGAACAGGACGTCAAGGAGTCCTCATGAAAGTATCCGAACAGTGGCTGCGTGAGTGGGTATCTCCGCAGCTTTCCACCCAGGGGCTTGCCGACCAGATCACCATGGCGGGGCTCGAGGTGGACGCCGTCGAACCCGTGGCGGCGGCCTTCAGCGAGGTGGTAGTGGCCAAGGTGGTCGACAAGGCCCAGCACCCTGATGCCGACAAGCTCAACGTCTGTCAGGTCGACGACGGAAGCGGCGAGACCGTGCAGGTGGTATGTGGCGCCCCCAATGTGGCCGCCGGCCAGCATATCCCGTTCGCCCGGGTGGGCGCGGTATTGCCGGGTGACTTCAAGATCAAGAAGGCCAAGCTCAGGGGCGTCGAGTCCCGCGGCATGATCTGCTCCGCCTCGGAGCTGGGCCTGGAGGAGGGCACCTCCGAGGGTATCCTGGTGTTGCCCGAGGACGCTCCGGTGGGCACCGCCCTGCGCGACTACCTGGGCCTGGATGACCACACCATCGAGGTCGATCTGACGCCGAACCGCGGCGACTGTCTGAGCGTCCAGGGCCTGGCCCGCGAGGTTGGCGTGCTCAACCGTCTTGGCCTGGACGAGCCGCAGATCTCCGAGGTTGCGGCCAGCCATGACGAAACCTTCCCGGTCAGGGTCGAGGACGCAGAGCGCTGCCCGCGCTATATCGGCCGTCTGATCAAGGGCGTCGATATCAGCCGTCCCACGCCGATGTGGATGGTGGAGCGTCTGCGCCGCAGCGGCGTACGCGCCATCGATCCGGCGGTGGACGTGACCAACTACGTGATGCTGGAACTGGGTCAGCCGCTGCACGCCTTCGATCGTGCCAACCTCGAGGGTGCCGTGATCGTGCGTCTGGCACGCCAGGGCGAGGAGCTCGTGCTGCTCGATGGCCAGACCGTCAGTCTCGACCCGAGCACCCTGATCATCGCCGACGAGAAGGGACCGCTGGCCCTGGCCGGAGTGATGGGCGGCGAACACTCCGGTGTCGGCGAGGCCACCCGCGATATCTTCCTGGAAGGCGCCTTCTTCACCCCCTTGGCGGTGGCCGGACAAGCGCGCTCCTACGGGCTTCACACCGATGCCTCGCATCGCTTCGAGCGCGGCGTCGATCCCGAGCTGACGCGCCGTGCCATCGAGCGGGCGACCGAGCTTCTGATCGCCATCTGCGGCGGCGAAGCCGGGCCGCTCAATGAGCAGGCATCCGACGCTCACCTGCCGGCTCAGCGTGAGGTGACCCTGCGCACGGAGCGGCTGGCCAAGGCGCTGTCCAAGCGCCTGGACGACGCCGAGGTCGGCGAGATCCTCGAGCGCCTGGGCATGGCGGTGGAAAGCATCGACGCTGGCTTCCGGGTCAAGGTGCCGAGCTGGCGTTTCGACGTCACCATCGAGGAAGACCTGATCGAGGAAGTGGCGCGGATTCACGGCTATAACCGTTTGCCGGTGCGTCGACCCGCCGTGCGCCTGGCGCTCAAGGCGGACCACGAGGCCAGAAGCCCGTTGTCGCGTCTGCGCCGTCAGATGACCGCACGGGGCTATCAGGAAGCGATCACCTACAGTTTCGTCGCCCCGGAGCTGCAGCGTGTGCTGCTGCCCGAAGCGGTGTCGCCGGTGCTGGCCAACCCGATTTCTGCGGATCTGTCGGTGATGCGGGCGAGCCTGTTCCCGGGCCTGGTCAGGGCGCTTGAGCACAATCTCAATCGCCAGCAGACCCGCGTGCGCCTGTTCGAGAGCGGCCTCGTTTTCCGCGGTGAGCTCGATGAACTGGAGCAGGTGCCGATGCTCGGCGCCATCGTCTGCGGCTCGCGCCTTCCCGAAGGCTGGGCCGGCGGTCGCGACAAGGTCGACTTCTTCGATCTCAAGGGTGACCTCGAGAGTCTGTTCGAAGTGACCGGCAGCGCCGACGCCTGGCGTTTCGAGCCGGGCGAGCACCCGTCACTGCATCCCGGACAGTGCGCGCGCATCCTCCATCGCGGCGAAGAAGCCGGCTGGATCGGCACCCTGCACCCGGCGGTCAAGGCCAAGCTCGGTCTCAAGACCGACGCCGTGCTGTTCGAGGTGCGCCTCGACGCGCTCAGCCAGGGCAGCATCCCTGCCTTTGCGCCGCTGTCGCGGTATCCCGAGGTGCGTCGCGACCTGGCCTTTGTGGTGGATGAAGACCAGCCGGTGCAGGCGCTGCTCGACCGCGTGCGTGCCGAAGCCGGTGAATGGCTCACCGAACTGGGGCTTTTCGACGTCTATCAGGGCAAAGGCGTAGCCGAAGGTCGTAAGAGTGTGGCCTTGGGCTTGACCTGGCAGCATCCTTCGCGCACGCTAAATGACGAAGAAATCAATCAGTTGGTCGATGCCATCGTGGCAACGGCTCGGCAGGGACTCGATGCCGAGCTGCGTGCCTGACGCTTTCCCCTGACGGGCGCGGACGGTTGGCGTGACCATCACCATGAGGATAAGAACATGGGAGCGTTGACCAAGGCAGAACTGGCCGAGCATCTGCATACCGAGCTCGGCCTGTCCAAGCGGGAGGCGAAGACCATGGTGGAAGCCTTCTTCGAGGAAATTCGCGCCTGTCTGCGGGAAAACGAGCAGGTCAAGCTGTCGGGATTCGGCAATTTCGATCTGCGCGACAAGCGTGAAAGGCCTGGGCGAAACCCCAAGACGGGAGAAGAGATTCCGATCTCGGCTCGGCGTGTGGTGACCTTCCGGCCCGGGCAGAAATTGAAAAGCCAGGTGGGGCATCCCGAGGAAGCCTAGAGGTGTGAAGCCTTGGCTTTGCTGGCCTCGCCCGATCGCCAAGCGTTGCTCCACGACGGTGTCGTCTTGCATCGTCTTGAAAGGTCCCGGCCCGTAAAGGCGTCACCTTGAAGAAGTGCCGTAACCGAAGGTCGTGACGCAAAGTGTCATCGTAAAAAGCGCCGCCCCAAAAGGGCGGCGCTTTTTTTGTGACGGGACTGGAGTGGAGCCTTGCAGCAGAGCCTTTGCAGCTGTGGCTGATATCAAGGTCATAGGCGCGCCGGGCGTCAGCCTTCCTCGGTGCTCTGGCGATCGAGATTCGTCTGTCGGGCTTCTTCCTCCCTTTCCTGAGCCTCCTGGGCCAGTGTCTTGCGCGGCAACAGCAGGTTCAACAGGAAGGCGCTGATCGCGGCGATCACGATGGGTGCACCTGTGACCACGTCCTTGACCGTTTCCGGGAACTGTTCGATCGCCGACGGCACCGAGGTGATGCCCAGGCTAAGGGCGAGAGACAGCCCGACGATGGTCATGTTGCGGGCGGTCATCTCGTCCTTGATCAGCAGTTGGATGCCGGTCACCGTGATCATCCCGAACACGGTGATGGTGGCGCCACCGATGACCGGATAGGGGATGGTCGTCATCAGCGCGCCGAACTTGGGGCTGAGGCCGGCCAGCAGCACGATGACACCCGCCAGCATGAAGACGCTTCGACTGATGACCTTGGTGATCGCCACGATGCCGACGTTCTGGCTGTAGGTGGAGGTCGGCAGGGCACCGAAGAAGGTGCTCAGGGTGGTCGTCAGGCCATTGCCGAGCAGGCCGCCGGTGAGTTCCTTTGTCGCCAGTTCCCGGTTCATCCCCGCCACGCTGGTCGCGGAGAGATCGCCAATCGTCTGGACCGAATTGATCACGCAGATCACCACCATGGAAATGATGGCCGCGGAGTGAAACTCCATCTCGAACGGCATCAACTCCGGCACCGCCAGCCATGGGGCGTTGTTCACCGGGGAAAAGTCGATCATGCCCAGCGGTATGGCGACCAGATAGCCCACCAGCATGCCGATGATGATGGCCGACAGCTTGACCACGCCGCGCCCGAACTGGGACGCCACCAGGACGGTGACCAGCGTCAGAACGCCCAGGCCCCAGTTGACGAGATCACCGAAGCCTTCGGCGTTGACGTTGCCACTGCCAGCCATGTAGCGGATGGCGATGTCATAGAGCGATAGTCCGATCACCAGCACCACGGTGCCCGCCACCACCGGGGGAAAGAGGTGGCGGATGAACTGGATGAAGTAGCCCACCACCATCATGGTGATGCCACCGATCAATTGGGCGCCCAGGATGCCCTCGATGCCGTACTGGGCGCCGACGGCGATCAGCGTTGGCACATAGGCGAAGCCGACACCGAAGATGGCCGGCAGGCGGGCGCCGAACTTCCAGGCGCCGTAGAGGTGGAAGAGGGTGCACACGCCGGAGGCAAGCACCGCTACCTGAATCAGCTGGAGCTTTTCCGCCGGGGTGGCGCCGACCACGCCGGCGACGATAAGCGGCGGCGTGATGACACCGGCGATCATCGCCAGCACGTGTTGAAGCGAGATGGGCAGCGCCCGGGCTATGCCGGGCCGGCCGTGGAAGTCGAACAGCGTCGTGGGGGGTGTCTGCATGATCCTGGCCATTGTGGTTGTTGTCAGGGCGTCTGTAGTCGCTGAATACACTATGCAACGTTAGTGTATCCAATGTAGGACGACGAACTGTATACAACAATGGTTCGATACCTGATATCGGCGGTACGAACAAAACGGCAGAATCGGTAAGACAACGACGACATGGACAATGGCGATATCGACCTGGAGGCCGAGGCTCTGGTGGAATAGTCGACGAGTGCAAGTGTCGCCAGGAGCGGTGCTAGACCCCCTTGCCTTCCAGATACCAGGTAATGACGACCTTTGCCACGTAGCCCAGCATGCCGGCGCCAAGCACGATGAACAGCATCAGGGTGCCGAAGCGGCCAGCCTTCGACTGCTTCGCCAGGTCCCAGATGATAAAGCACATGAACAGGATCAGGCCGCCGATCATGATGGGGGTGATCCAGGCCTCGAAGGTCTCGCGCATGGGGCTCTCGCTTGTGTGGTGGCGGTGGGCGGGGGAGTGTGAACTGGCCTGCCATGGTATCCGGTCCAGACACGGCTTGCAGCGCCCGAGGGATGCGCAGGCGCCAGCCTACGTGCTAGAATCCGACCAAAATTCTCAGGTAATTCCATCACATGCCTACTCTCAAGATACTGGTTGGCACCATGTACGGTGGTGCTCTCGACGTAGCCGAACAGGTCAAGCCGTTATTCGAGGACGCGGGCTACGAGGTTTCGGTGCTCGAAAACCCGACCCTGGCCGACGTCACCGACGACGCACCCGATCTGGCGCTGTTCTGCGTGTCTACCACCGGCAGCGGCGACTTTCCGGGAAATTTCGTCAGCTTCGTGCGCGAGTTGCAGGACAAGAGCCCCGGCCTTGGGCAACTTCGCTATGGCCTGATCGCCCTGGGCGACAGCTCCTACGGAGAAACCTTCTGCGGCGCCGGGCGCCGCCTGGACCAGCTGCTCGAGGAACAGGGCGCAACACGCCTCGACGACCGGCTCGAGATCGACGCCATGGAGACCTTCATGGCCGATGACGAGGCGCTGCCCTGGGTCGAGGGCTGGATTGCCCGTCAGAACCTGAAGGTGGCCTGATGGCCAGGGCGATCGCGAGCCCAGCTCGCCTGAGCCTGATGGTCGGCCTGATGCTGGTGCTGGCGCTGACCTTGCCGCGGTACCAGATGGCCGGTCTCGATACCCGCGAGACGCTGGGCTATATCGTGCTCGGTGTACTGGCCCTGGCCAGCCTGTTTCAGTGGCGGTTGCTCGATGGCGCGGGACGCTCGCGCTTTCTACGCATGCTGTTCACCCTGTTGGGCTGCATGGTCGTAGGCCTGGTGGTAATGGCGATCTACAGCACCCTGGTCGATGGCATGGCGCTTGGCCTGGCGGTGCTTTCCCAGGGCGCGACCGCGGGGCTGTTGCTGCACGCCGTGGTGCTGGTGTTCTCGAAGCGGGATTGATTAAAGGTCTCAATGCACATCGCCCCGAGCCTTGCGGCTCGGGGCGATGTGTTTTTATGGTGCTGCGGGTACGGATGAGGCCGATCAGGCGACAGCGCCGCCCAGGGTATAGCAGGGAACATAGTCACCCGCGAGTTTCATGCGACCCTGGGCGACGAAGGACGTCAGCAGGGCGTCGAGCTTCTCCATCAGGTCGGCCTCGGCGTGCAGGCGGAAGGGGCCGTGGGCCTCGATGGCGCGAATGCCCTGTTCCTTGACGTTGCCGGCGACGATGCCGGAAAAGGCGCGGCGCAGATTGGCGGCCAGTTCGTGCTTGGGCAGTTCACGGTTCAGCGCCAGCGACGCCATGGCTTCGTGGGTCGGCACGAAGGGCTCCTGGAAGTTACGCGCGATGGTCAGGCGCCAGTTGTAGTAGAAGGCATCCTGGCGGGCGCGCCGATACTCGGTGACCTTGTCGATGTTGGCGCGCATGGTGCGGGCCACCTCGGTCGGGTCATCGATGATGATCTGATAGAGCTCGCGCACCGATTCGCCGAGGGTGTAGACCAGGAATTCGTCGATTCGCTGGAAGTACGCGGCGGCGCTGGCGGGGCCGGTGAACACCACCGGGAACTCCATGTCGGCGTTGTCCGGGTGCAGCAGGATGCCGAGCAGGTAGAGGATTTCCTCGGCGGTGCCGACCCCGCCGGGGAAGACGATGATACCGTGGCCCAGGCGCACGAAGGCTTCCAGGCGCTTCTCGATATCCGGCATCACCACCAGTTCGTTGACGATGGGATTCGGCGCCTCGGCGGCGATGATGCCGGGCTCCGACACCCCCAGGTAACGGCCGGGGTAGCGGCGCTGCTTGGCGTGGGCGACGTTGGCGCCCTTCATCGGTCCCTTCATGGCGCCAGGGCCGCAGCCGGTGCAGATGTCGAGATCGCGAAGCCCCAGGTGGTAGCCCACGTCCTTGGTGTACTCGTACTCCTCACGGGAGATCGAGTGGCCACCCCAGCACACCACGAGGCTGGGATCCCGGCTAGGCTTGAGCGTGCCGGCCTTGCGCAGGATATGGAACACCGCGTTGGTGGTGCCCTCGCCGGTGGCCAGGTCGAAGCGCGACTGGTTCTGGATCTCATTGTAGACGTAGACGATGTCGCGCAACACGCTGGAGATATGCTCGCGGATGCCGCGAATCATGCGGCCGTCGACGAAGGCCTCGGCGGGGGCATCGGTCAGCTTCAGACGTACCCCGCGGTCCTGCTGCAATAGCTCGATATCGAAGTTGGGGTAGGTCTCCAGCAGGGCCAGGCCGTCATCCATGGGGTTGCCGGAATTGAGCACCGCCAGCGTACAGCGGCGCAGCATCTCGTGCAGACCGGTCTGGGAGCTGTCGCGCAGACGATTGACCTCGTGCTGGGACAGAATCTCGAGGCTGCCCTCGGGGGAGATCGTGGTGGAAATGGTCTCGGGCATAAAAGGCTTCCTTGTCTGGGCGGGTGTCAGGGCGCAGGGGCCTTGGCACACGCCTGATTGAAGAGGGCGCGCACGGCGCTCTGATCCGCGTCGCTCATGCCGTCCTGGGCAAAGGCGCCGTCCAGCCATTCATGGAAGACGGCGTCGAAATCGTCACTGGTGACTTCGCTCGGGTCGTAGTCCAGCTGGTCCACCACCAGGGGGATCTGGGGAATCAGATAGCCCAGCGGAAACAGCTCCTCGGCGCTGGCGTCACGCTCCATGTCGATCAGGGCATCATGGATGGCGTCGGCACGGGCGGCGATGGGGTCATGCATGGTGGTGAACTCTTGGTCGGAGGTGGTGTGAAATGAACGCTCGATCATGGCTCGATGCTACCACGGCCGGGCGTCAGGGCGCACCGCTGCGGGCTTCGTGCTGAAGTGGTAGACTATGCCGACCCAAGGAAAGGGCCTCGGTCACTGCGTGGGCATTTCCTCAATTGGCCTTGGTTTGCAGCAGCCGTGACCTGGCTTGTCGCTGGCCTGCAAACCGGACGGATCACCCTGGCGTCACTCCATGTTCAATGCCCTGTACTTCCGCACCTTCATCACCCTGGTAGAGACCGGCAGCTTCACCCGTACCGCCCAGCGTCTCGAGATGACCCAGCCGGGGGTGAGCCAGCACGTGCGCAAGCTCGAGCGTTATCTGGACAAGACCCTGCTGGAGCGCCAGGGGCGCCGCTTCCGGCTGACCGAGGCCGGTCGCCGAGCTTACGACTACGCGGTAAAGCTGTTTTCCGAGCATGAACAGTTTCGTCACTCTCTGGACGACGAGAGTCTCGACAGTGGCGAGTGTCGGCTGGCGTCACCCGGCAGCATCGGGCTCATGCTCTATCCGTTTATCCTGGGCCAGCAGCAGCGGCATCCAGGACTGACCGTATCCTATTGCTTCGCCTTCCATCAGGAGATCCTGGCCGATGTGCTGGCCGGTCGGCACGATCTCGGCATCGTCACCGAGGTCACCCGTCACCCGGATCTCGAGTGTGAGGCGTGGCACGACGAACCCTTGAGCCTGGTAGTGCCGGCGGACTTTACCGGCACCAGCCTCAATGACCTGCTGGGGCTCGGCTTCATCAGCTATACCGATGGTCTGGACAAGGCCGGTAGCCTGCTGCGAGCCAATTTTCCCGACGACTTCAGCTCCATGAGCCATTTCCCGCGCCAGGGCTTCACCAACGAGGTGGGCATGGTGCTCGACGCCGTGGCCCGTGGCCTCGGCTTCAGCGTGGTCTCGCGCCTGGTGCTCGAGACCTCGCCCTGGCAACGTCAGGTGCGCGAGATGACCCTGACCCACCCCATGGACGAGACGCTCTACCTCGTCAGCCGACGCGGGGCGCGGGTCCCCAGTCGCTACCACCACCTGCTCGAGGCCTTTCGCGAGCAGCGACACCTGGAGCGCTTCGGCCACCCCGAGGGTCGCCAGGCCGAGGGCTGAGGCGTCAGTCCTTCCTCCTTGTATCAACCGCCAGTTTTCCGTCAGTGCCCTGTGACGCAAGCGCCGGGGCGCTGAGCGCCAAGCCTTTTCTCTTGTGACCTTTCAGTCTGGCAGTGCCGTGATCCGCGCTGGGCAAGTTGCCCGCCGACGCCCGACAGGCGTCTGACGTGCGCTGTCGTGCTGCGTCAGGACCCGGCCGACAACAACAAGAGGAAATCACCATGGCTAGTCCCCCCATCACTGAACACCGCGCAAGCGAGGCGCAGGAAGACGCTGACCGCATGTCCCGCTCAAGCCTGATGATGGCCTGGTGGGCTGTGCTCAGCGCCATCTTCTATCTGGTCGTGGCGGCGGCCATGGCCAGAAGCTATGGCACCGCCAATGCGCTGATCGGGATCGTCATGAGCATCCTGGTCTACAGCGCCATCAACGCGGTACTGAGCCGTTTCGCCCAGCGCACCGGTCTCACCGTTGCCGAGTTTTCCCGTACGCTTTTCGGTCGCCTGGGAGCCCTGGTGGCGACCCTGATCTTCTTTGCCACGGCGCTGTACTACGCCGTCTTCGAAGGCTACGTGATGGCCCTGGCGCTGAGCCACCAGAGTGGCTGGCCGATGGCGCTGACCACCCTGGTCGTGGTGATCGTCGGCATCGCCCTGATCGGCGCTGGAGTCCAGCGCTTCCTGGACCGTTTCAACGCCTGGCTGTTGCCGGTCTATCTGCTGGGTATGCTGGCGGCAGTGTGGCTGGCCATCGATGGATACGGCTATCCAGAGGGCTGGCTGACCCGGGTGCCTGAAGGGGGCGCCCCGGCCTTCGGCTGGTGGCACACCTTCACCTACTACATGGGTATCTGGGTGCTGATGATGTTCACCTTCGACTACGCCCGTTTCGGCAAGGACCGCGATCGTCGCTTCCACGCTCGCATCACCTTCGGCCTGCCGTTCTACGCGCTGGCCTTCGGCTTCAGCGCAGTGGTGGGCATCCTGCTGGACGCCACCCTGCCAACCGCAGGGCTCTCCGAGGCGGCCATCGTCATGGGCCTGCTGGAGCTGATGGGGCTGGCGGGTCTTGTGCTGGTGTGGGTGACCCAGAGCCGCATCAATACCGCCAACTACTTCCTCGCTACCTCCAACCTCGCCAGCCTGCTGGGACAATGGCGCCCTGGAAAGGCGTGCTATGGACTGGCCATGGCACTGGTGGCGGCTCTGGCCTGGGCGCTGATGTCGGCCGACGTCTTCGGCTATCTGCTTACCGCCTTGGCTTATCAAGGCATCTTCGTGGTCGCCTGGGTCGGGGTCGCGCTGAGTCATATCCTGTCCCGCGCCGTTCGTGAAACTGCACCTGCGAGTGTCGAGGAAGACGAGCCGGTCTACCGGTTGGCGGGGCTCGGCGCCTGGGCCGGCGCCTGCCTGGTCGGGGTGGTGCTGATGCACCAGCCGACCCTCGCCAGCTTCTCGGCACCGGCCACCTTCCTGCTGGCCTTCACCCTGGCACGCCTGCTGCCAGGCGGTTCCATCAACGTCGCCGGATTGTCGCCGTCCCGGGATTGACCTGCACCAGGGCCTCCCGGTGGCCAGGCGACGAGGGTCCGCGCCCGGAGTTCCTCTCCGCAGGCGCGGACCCTGTGCATTTGCCGCCAGCCCACCCTCCAGTGCACTCAGCGTCAACTCCTGTCTCCTTCAACGCCAATCCCTGGATGGCCGTCGGCGAGAAGATGACGATGAGGAGCGGCGCACCGCTTCGACTCCAACAACCACAAGAGCGCGGAGTGACCATGACAACTGTGGATCCCATTACCCTGGCGGTCGTCCGGGGAGCGCTGGAGACGGCGCAGCGCGAGATGACCCTGACGCTGGAAAAGACCGGACGATCCAGCGTCTTCAATCTGGCCCATGACTATTCCAATGCCCTGTTCGATGCCGTACCCGAAATGATCCTGCAGGGCCAGGACATCCCGATACATCTGGGTTCCCTGATTCCTGCCATGAAGGCGGTGGCCGGCTTCTACGGCGAGGACATCGCGCCCGGGGACGTCGTCTACCACAACGACCCGGCCTACAAGGGCAGTCATATCATCGACTGCTGCATGTACAAGCCGGTGTTCTTCGAGGGTGAACTGGTGTTCTGGACGGTGTGCAAGGGCCACCTGACGGATATCGGTGGCCCGGTCCCGGCGGGCTACAACCCCGACGCCAAGGAGATCTACGCCGAGGGCCTGAGGATTCCCCCGGTCAAGCTGTGGGAGAAGGGGCGCCGTCGCGAAGACGTGATCAACCTGCTGTTGACCAACATGCGTGCCCGCGAGCATCAGGAAGGCGACCTCAACGCCCAGTACGGTGCCTGCGGCGTCGGCGAGCGTCACCTGCTACGCCTGCTCGAGCGCTACGGTGTCGATACCGTCAAGGCGGCGATCGCCGAACTCAAGGCGATGGCGGACCGCCAGATGCGCAGTTTGATCGCCGAGGTGGCCGACGGCGAGTACAGCGGCACCGCCGTGCTGGAGGATTCCGGCCATGGGCTTGGCGATCTCGAGATCACCGCCCATGTGAAGATTGAGGGTGACGAAGTGGCCATTCGTATCGACAGCCCTCCTCAGGTGCCTTACTTCATCAATTCCTATGAGGGCAACTCGATGTCCGGCGTGCTGCTGGGGCTGATGATGTTCGCCCAGCTACCGCCTCCCTACAACGAGGGGCTCTATCGTTGCCTGAGCGTCGATATGGGCCCGCCCGGCACCCTGTGCAACGCCAGCGAGCCGGCACCCCACGCCAACTGCACCACCACGCCCATGGAGACCTTGACCGATGCGGTACGCCTGGCCTTCGAGCAGGCGGCGCCCGAGCGGGTCAGCGCGTCCTGGGGACACGCCAGCGGCATCAATATCGCCGGTTTCGACCCACGTCATGGCAACGAGCAGTACGTGACCATGGTGCTGGCGTCGATCATCTCCGGCGCCGGTGCCACCCGGACCATGGACGGCTGGCACTCACGGGGTCCGCTGTGTTGCTTCGGTGCGCTGATGTCCGGTGACATCGAACTGCTCGAGACCTCCTATCCGATCCTGATCCATCGCTACGGTCTGGTGACCGACAGCTGTGGCGCGGGAGAGCGGCGCGGCGGGTCCGGGACCTGGCTGGAAATCGAGCCGCTGGACCACGCCATGACGGCGGTAGCCTTCGGCGAGGGACGACAGTACGCCACTGCTGGCGCAGGCGGTGCGCGCAATGCCCTGGTCGAGCCCAAGCTCGGGCGGCTGGTGCATCGCCACCGAGACGGCAGCGAGACGGTCTATGACCGCAATGCGCTGTTGACCATCGAACCCGGCGAGCGGGTCATCAACGTCAATCCTGGTGGCGGTGGCTTCGGCGACCCCTGGACACGACCGCCGCAGGAGGTTGCCGGCGACGTCCGTGATGGTCTGGTGTCCCGTGTGGGCGCCCGCCAGGACTACGGGGTAGTGGTCGATGACCAGCTGCACCTGGATGAGTCCGCCACCCGTCAACTGCGCCAGACACGCTAGGAGATTCCCATGACCGCAATCTATCGACTCGGCATCGACGCCGGCGGCACCTTTACCGATTTCATCCTGGCAGAGCGGGGCAAGGGCGTCAGCCTGTTCAAGAGCCCCTCAACCCCTGAGGACGGCACCCAGGCGATCCGCGCGGGGCTTGCCCAGATCGCCGATGCGCTGGGACGCCCCGCCAGTGAGGTGGTGGCCAATGCCGATCTCTGCATCAACGGCACCACGGTGGCGCTCAACGCACTGATCGAGCGTCAGGGCGCCAAGGTTGGCCTGCTGTGCACCGAGGGCCATGAAGACAGCCTGGAAATCCGCCTCGGTCACAAGGAAGACGGCTATCGCTATGATCCGGAGTATCCCCCGGCGCATATGCTGGTGCCGCGCTATCTTCGCCGGCCGATCGGCGGTCGCATGCTGGCCGACGGCAGCGAGCGTCAGCCGCTGGACGAGGAGGCGATTCGTGACGCCGTGGCGCTGTTCAAGCGTGAAGGGGTGGACGCGGTGGCGATCTCGTTTCTGTGGTCGGTGGCCAACACCGACCACGAGCAGCGCGCCCTGGCCATCGTGCGAGAGCTGATGCCCGACACCTTCGTCTGCTGCGGCAGTGAGGTCTATCCCCAGGTGCGCGAATACACCCGCACCTCGACCACCGTGGTCAACGCCTATCTGAGCCCGGTGATGCAGCGCTATGTCTCGCGCATCGACGCCCTGTTCGAGGAACTGGGGGCTCGCCAGCCGGTACAGTATTTCCAGTCCAACGGCGGACTGGCGCTGGGCAAGGTGATGCGCGAGAAGGCCGTGGCGGCGATCAACTCGGGCCCGGCCTCGGCGCCCCAGGCCGGGCTGTACATGGCCGGGCCGCTGGGTGTCGACAACGTCATCACCGTGGACATGGGCGGCACCTCCTTCGACATCACCCTGACCCGGGGTGGCCAGACCAACTACAGCAAGGATGTGGACTTCCTGCGCCAGCGCATCGGGGTGCCGATGATCCAGGTCGAGACCCTGGGGGCCGGCGGTGGCTCCATCGCCCACCTCAACGAGCAGGGCATGCTGCAGGTGGGGCCGCGCAGCGCCGGCGCCTCGCCGGGGCCGGTGTGCTACGGCAAGGGCGGGCGCGAACCCACCGTCACCGACGCCAATCTGGTGCTTGGGTACCTCGATCCCGAAGCGGTGCTCGGCGGTACCGTGCGCCTCGACCGCGAGGCGGCGGTGGCGGCGATCCACGAAAGGATCGCCGAGCCGCTGGGCATCAGCGTCGAGCGTGCGGCCTTCGGCATTTGCACCCTGGTCAACCTGAACATGGTCAATGGCATTCGCCGGGTATCGGTGGAGCAGGGTTATGATCCCCGTGACTTCACCCTGATCGGCGCCGGTGGCGCAGCCGGCATGCATCTGGTGCGCCTGGCCGAGGAGATCGGCGTGCGCCAGGTGCTGGTACCCAAGGTGGCCTCAGGACTCTGCGCCTTCGGCCAGATCATTTCCAATGTTCAGCATGAGCGGCTGACCTCCCTGGTGCTGCCGTTGGATGACGACCCGGAGCACCGCGTGCGGGTCAACCGGCGCCTTGCCGAGTTGCGCGATGAAGGCGTGGCCGAGCTCAAGCGGGACGGTTTCGAGGATAACGCCATTGCCTGCCGTTATCGCTTCGAGATCCGCTATCGCGGCCAGATCCACGAGTGTACGGTCGAGAGCGAGCGCGGAGAGTTCGATGAGGCCGGCTGGTGCGAGCTGCGCGACGCCTTCCACGCTCGCCATGAGGCGCTCTATTCCTACTGCGAGCCGGACAGCGAGGTGGAGCTGGTCAACCTGGAGTGCTCGGTGATCGGTGAGGTGGAACCGCCGACCATGCCGACCCTGGAGGCCCGAGGGGGGGAGCTCGAGGCGGCGCTGCTGGGTCGCCGTGATATGCTGTTCGACGGTGAAGGCGAACCCGTGCCCACGCCGGTCTACGACGGCGAGGCACTGGACCCCCGGCATGAGGTGACAGGGCCAGCGGTCATCCAGGAGGCCACCACCAATATCGTGCTGCCACCCGGCTGGAAGGCGACCCTGTCGAGCACTGCAAGCTATGTGCTCAGCCCGATCGACGGCTGAGGCGACGGTTTCCCGGGATCGGCAGGATCGATCTCGGGTTCTGCGCCACGAGACAGCCACACCAGACCGCAACAACAATAACGAGAGGCACGAGTGCCGAGGAGGTTGGCATGAGTGACATGGTCACGACACAGGATACCAGGGCGCGCTGGTCGCGCTGGATCTCCGATACCTACTTTCCCCTGAGCCTGAGCTACCGCGACGAAAACGCGCCGTTTCGCGGCGATCTCAAGGTGTGGAAGACCGACGATCAGGACTTCTCGCTGTCACGCCTGACTTCCGACGGGCTAGTGTATTCCCGCGACCAGGCGCAGATCGCCGCCGATCCCGAGAGTTCTTTCCTGGTGACCATCCCCCAACGTGCCGAGGTGTTCTTCGAGCAGGGCGGACGTTCGCTGCGTTGCGAGCCGGGGCAGTTTCTGGTCGAGCGGGGGGATCTTCCCTATCGCTTCGGCTACGAGCAGGCCAATGCCATGTGGGTGTTCAAGGTGCCGGATGCATCGATGAAGCATCGGGTGCGCGGTGTCGAGCGCTACGCTCAGCACTGCTTCGAGGCGAACACTGGCATGGGGCGGGCCTTCGTCGAGTTTCTGGCGATCTGTGCCAGTCGCTTCGATGAGTGTTCCCGCGATGAGCGTCAGCGCCTGTTCGAGCAGGCGCTATCGATGCTGTCGCTGGTGCTGGAGAAGGATGACCGGGTGTTGGTCAGCGACCAGTCCCAGTTGAAAAGCGCCCACCTGATGCGGATCGAGCGATTTATCTCTGCCCGCCTTGGCGACCCGGAACTGGGGCCGTCAATGGTGGCGGAGGGATGTGGCATTTCGCTGCGCTATCTGCACAAGTTGCTGTCCGAGACCGGCCACTCGGTCAACGACTGGATTCGCATGCAGCGGCTCGAGGCCGCGCGTCGGGACCTGTGCGATCTGGCGGAAGGGGTGAGCATCGGTGAGATCGCCTACCGCTGGGGGTTCAGCGACCAGGCGCAGTTCTGCCGTGCCTTTCGACGCCGTTTCGACTGCTCGGCCAGCCAGATGCGACATCGTCATCGGGATGGCCAGGGGGCCGGCTGAAGCCCGCCTTCGACAAGCTCCGAAACAAGGAGATACAGCAAACGCAACGACGCGGCCCAAGGGCCGCGTCGTTGTTTGTCACCGCAGGAGCGTTGTGGGCGCTCAGTCGCGGTATTCGTCGATGCTCGGGCAGGAGCAGATCAGCTGGCGATCGCCCAGCACGTTGTCGACCCGGTTGACCGCCGGCCAGTACTTGGCACCCTTGACCGCCTCGGAGGGGAAGGCGCCGATCTCGCGGGAGTAGCCCCGGTTCCAGTCCGCGTCCATCAGGTCGGCCATGGTGTGCGGGGCCTTCACCAGAGGGTTGTCCTCCAGGCTCCACTCGCCGCTCTCGACCCGGGCGATCTCCTCGCGGATGCCGATCATGGCGTCACAGAAGCGGTCCAGCTCATAGAGTGACTCCGACTCGGTGGGCTCGATCATCAGGGTGCCGGCCACCGGGAAGGACATGGTGGGGGCGTGGAAGCCGTAGTCCATCAGGCGCTTGGCGATGTCTTCCTCGCTGATGCCGGAAGCCGCCTTGAGCGGACGGATGTCGATGATGCACTCGTGGGCCACGGTGCCGTTCTGGCCCTTGTAGAGCACCGGATAGTGCGCTTCCAGGCGAGTGGCGATGTAGTTGGCGCCGAGGATGGCAAGCTCGGTGGCCTCGCGCAGGCCGCGTGCTCCCATCATCTTGATGTAGGCCCAGGAGATCGGCAGGATCGAGGCCGAGCCGAAGGCCGCCGCGGACACCGCGCCGGAGTCCTCTTCGACACCGTCGATCGGGGTCACGCTGTGGTTGGCCACGTGGGGCGCCAGGTGCGCCTTGACACCGATCGGGCCCATGCCGGGGCCACCACCGCCGTGGGGGATACAGAAGGTCTTGTGCAGGTTGAGGTGGCTGACGTCGCCGCCGAAGTCACCCGGACGTGCCACGCCGACCTGAGCATTCATGTTGGCGCCGTCGATATACACCTGGCCACCGTTGGCGTGGACGATGTCGCAGGCCTCGCGCACGCCTTCCTCGAACACCCCGTGGGTGGACGGGTAGGTGAGCATGATCGCGGACAGCGCCTGTGAGTGCTGCTCGGCCTTGGCCTTGAGGTCGGCCAGGTCGATGTTGCCATCCTCGTCGCACTCCACCACCACCACGCGCATGCTGCACATGGCAGCAGAGGCCGGGTTGGTACCGTGGGCGGAGCTGGGAATCAGGCAGACGTCACGGTGGCCCTCGCCCTGGGCCGCCTGGTAGCGACGGATCGCCAGCAGACCGGCGTATTCGCCCTGGGCGCCGGAGTTGGGCTGCATCGAGATGTGGTCGTAGCCGGTGATCTCCACCAGGAAGGCCGCCAGTTCGTCGATCATCTGGCGATAGCCGGCGACCTGATCCTTCGGCGCGAAGGGATGGATGCGGGCGAACTCCGGCCAGGTGATCGGCATCATCTCGGTGGTGGCGTTGAGCTTCATGGTGCAGGAGCCCAGTGGAATCATCGCGTGGGCCAGCGACAGGTCCTTGTTCTCCAGGCGCTTGAGGTAGCGCAGCATCTCGGTTTCGCTGCGATAGCGCTGGAAGGTCGGGTGCTCAAGGAAGTCGCTCTCGCGTCGGCAGGCGGCGGGAATGCCGCTGGCCTGGGACTCGAGGATGCCGTCGTCGAGTTCGCGCACGCCAAGGCCGTGCTCCTCGCCCAGCAGCACGTCGAACAGCGCGTCCAGATCGTGGGCGGTGGTGGTCTCGTCGAGGCTGACACCCACGTCGCCGTTGTCGAAGTAGCGCAGGTTGATCTCGTGGGTCATGGCTCGACCGTGGATCTTGCCGCGATCGACCCCGGTCAGACGCAGGGTGTCGAAGTAGCTGTCGTTGGCCAGGCTGACGCCTTTCTGGGCCAGGCCGGTGGCCAGGATGGTGGTCAGCCGATGGATGCGCCCGGCGATGGTGCGCAGGCCCTCGGCGCCGTGATACACCGCGTAGAAGCCGGCGATGTTGGCCAGCAGCGCCTGGGCGGTGCAGATGTTGGAGGTGGCCTTCTCGCGACGGATGTGCTGCTCGCGGGTCTGCATGGCCATGCGCAGGGCGGTGTTGCCGCGGGCATCCTTCGACACCCCGATGATACGGCCGGGGATCGAGCGCTTGAGCTTGTCGGTGGTGGCGAAGAAGGCAGCGTGGGGGCCACCGAAGCCCATCGGCACGCCGAAACGCTGGCTCGAGCCGACCACGATATCGGCGCCCATGGCGCCGGGCTCCTTGAGCAGTACCAGGGCCATCAGGTCGGTGGCAACGCAGGTCATCACGCCACGCTTCTTGGCCTCGGCGATCAGCGGTGCCAGGTCGTGGACGCGGCCGTCATTGCCGGGGTACTGCAGCAGTGCGCCGAAGACGTCATGGCTTGCGAGTTCTTCCGCCGGGGCGATGACGATCTCGTAGCCGAACCAGGAGGCGCGGGTCTTGAGTACGTCCAGGGTCTGGGGGAATACATCGTCGGCAACGAAGAAGGCATTGGTCTTGGCCTTCTTGTTGGAGCGTCGGCACAGCGCCATGGCCTCGGCGGCGGCGGTGGCTTCATCCAGCAGCGAGGCGTTGGCCAATTCCATCCCGGTCAGGTCCATCACCATCTGCTGGAAGTTCAGCAGGCCTTCCAGGCGGCCCTGGGAGATCTCGGGCTGATAGGGGGTGTAGGCGGTGTACCAGCCCGGGTTTTCCAGCACGTTGCGCTGAATGACCGCCGGCAGGTGGGTGTCGTAGTAGCCCTGGCCAATGTAGCTGCGGGCGACCTTGTTCTGGCGGGCCAGACGATACAGGTAGTCCAGCGCCTCGGCTTCGGCCTTGGGGGGATCCAGATCGAGCTCACGGCCCAGGCGGATGTTGGCGGGCACCGTCTTGTCGATCAAGGACTCCACGCCTTCGACACCCAGGGCCGACAGCATCTTGGCCCTGTCGTCCCCATCGGGACCATTGTGACGACGGAGAAAGGCATCGTGATCGGCCAGTTCGGCCAGGCGACGTGTATCGAAAGCCATGGAACACCTTGAGTGTGACGGACCCCGAAGATCCGGATGAATAACGGGTTGCCTCGCGTGGTGGCGGGCGCGTTGGCCGGGGCCCC
>NZ_JASHIT010000057.1:0-27395 GCF_030733595.1 Halomonas sp. MMSF_3323
GTGGCCCTGGCTCGGTGACATGCCACTGACTCACCGGAGAACAACCAATGTTCAACGAGGAACACCAACTTACCCCGCTGCGCTGGGCCATGGTCGGCGGCGGTCGGGGCAGCGAGATCGGCCATGCCCACCGGGCCGCGGCACAGCGCGACGGCCTGTTTCAGCTGGTGGCCGGCGCCTTTGACCTGGACGCCGAGCGCGGGCGCGACTTCGGCACTCGCCTGGGTGTCGACGCCCAGCGCTGCTACCCGGACTACGCCAGCATGCTGCGTGCCGAAGCGGTACGCGACGATGGCATCCAGGCGGTCAGCATCGCCACCCCCAACAGCACCCACTACGCGATAGGTCTTGCTGCCCTCAAGGCCGGGCTGCACGTCATCTGCGAGAAGCCGGTGACCTTCACCGTCGCCGAAGCGCAGCAACTCAAGGCCGAAGCCCAGGCGCGGGGGCTTGTGTTTGGCGTCATGTATGGCTACAGCGGCTATCCCATGCTGCACCAGGCCCGGGCCATGGTGCAGTCCGGCGAGCTGGGCGACATACGCCTGGTCAACATGCAGTTTGCCCACGGCTTTCACAGTCAGCCGGTAGAGCAGACCAGCAGTGGCGCCAAATGGCGCACCAGTCCCGCGGTGTCAGGCCCGACCTACGTTCTGGGGGATCTTGGCACCCACACCTTCCACCTTGGCCAGTTCATCACTGGGCTCAAGGTCGAACGGCTGCTGTGTCATCGCCAGAGCTTCGTGGCGACCCGGGCACCGCTGGAGGACAACGCCCAGGTGTTGTTGCAGTACCAGAGCGGCGCCGTGGGGTCGCTGTGGGCCAGTGCCGTCAATGCCGGCTCCATGCATCAGCAGAAGATTCGCATCGTCGGGGAGAAGGCCAGCCTCGAATGGTGGGACGAATATCCCAACCAGTTGCGCCACGAAGTGCAGAACCAGCCGGTGCGCATTCTCGAGCGTGGCATGGGCTATCTGGCGACCGACGACCCTGGCGTGGCCTGCAATCGTATCGGCGGCGGCCATGCCGAGGGCTTCTTTGAATCCTGGGCCAACCTCTACCACCGCTACGCCATGGCGATGCACGGCGCTGCTGGCGGCCTGTGGTATCCGGACATCGACGACGGCATCGAAGGCGTGCGCCTGCTCGAGTGCTGCGTCGAGTCCGCCGACAACGATGGCGCCTGGGTGGCGTTCTAGCCCTTCGTTGCATCGCCAAGCACGCCACCAACAACCTGAGGACCACCAAGATGCAGATCAAGCTTGCCAATGCCCCCTGTTCCTGGGGCATCGAATTTGCCGACAACCCGGCCAATCCCCCCTGGTTCACGGTGCTGGACGAACTGTCCGGGGCCGGCTTCAACGCCACCGAACTGGGCCCTTTGGGCTACCTGCCCACGTCTTCGGACACGCTGGCCGAGGCGCTTGAGCAGCGGGGGCTTTCGCTGGTGGCCGGCACCATCTTCAAGCACCTGCACGATCCCGAGCAGCGACAGCAGATCCTCGATTACACCCGGGCGACCTGCGAGGTGCTTAAACCCCAGCAGGGTAGCTACATGGTGATCATCGATCACGTCAGCTCGCCACGTACCGATCAGGCGGGGCAGCAGGCCTCGGCCACCCGACTGAGCGACGTCCAGTGGGCGGAAATGATGTGCACCATTCGTCAGGTGGCCGAGATCTGTCACCAGTATCAGGTGATACCGGTGCTCCATCCTCACGCCGGCAGCTACATCGAGTACCGCGATGAGGTCGACCGTGCCATGGCGGAGCTCGATCAGGACCTGGTCAAGCTGTGTGTCGATACCGGCCACAGCCTGTATGCCGGCATCGATCCCGCCGAGCTGATTCGCCACTACGGAGAGCGGGTCGTCTACATCCACTTCAAGGATGTCCAGGCCACAGTGCTTGAGGATGTGGTGGCCCAGGGCACCGACTTCTACCGCGCCATCGGTCAGGGCGTGTTCTGCCCACTGGGCCAGGGCAGTGTCGACTTCGATGCCGTGCGCGAAAGCCTGGCCGCCATCGGCTATCAGGGCTGGATCACCGTCGAGCAGGACGTGGATCCGACCAGGGACAACGATGCCCTGGATAACGCCCGCGAGAGTCGCGAGTTCATCGAGCGCCACATTCTGCAACAGGGTTTGGCCGAGGCCTGATGGACAGACTCCTCCCCGTGGCCTGGGCGGCCTCGGTGGGGGGCAGGGGCTCAGCCGTGTGTACGTCATCCGCCAGCGAGATCGGGGTGTGACGTCTTGTCATGCCTGCGCAAGCAGGACTCTTGGTACTACAACAACCTTCAACGAGAGGTCACCATGCCCACGTCACACGATGGCAGCGCCAGCGCTGCCCCTTCACCGGCCGGCGTGTCACCACCGGCCAGTCAGCAGCAACAACTGACATCCACCCAGCTGGTCTATCTGGTCAAGATCATCCTGGTCGCCGCCCTTGGCGGCATGCTGTTCGGCTATGACACCGGGGTCATTTCCGGCGCCATCGGTCCCATCGCCGAGTACTTCGATCTTTCACCCGCCGCCAAGGGCTGGGCGGTATCGTCGGTGGTCATCGGCTGCATCGGCGGTGCTCTCATCGCCGGTTGGCTTTCGACCCTGTACGGCCGCCGAGCGGTCTTTCTGCTGTCTGCTCTGATGTTCACCGCCTCGGCCTTTGGTTCTGGTCTTGCCGGCACCTTCGAGAGCTACATCTGGTGGCGCATGGTCGGTGGCGTGGCCGTCGGCATGGCCAGCGTCATCGCGCCCATGTACATCTCCGAGATGTCACCGGGTTACCTGCGCGGGCGTACCGTGAGTCTGTTCCAGCAGTCGGTGGTGTTCGGCCAGATGGTGGTGTTCTTCGTCAATTACTTCATCGCCAAGGGGATGGCCGAAACCTGGATACTGAATTTCGGCTGGCGCTGGATGCTGGGTTCGGAAGCGGTGATTTCGATTCTTTTCGCGGTGCTGGTTCCCTTCGTGCCCGAGTCACCACGCTGGCTGGTGCTGAAAGGGCGGATCGACGAGGCGCGACGGGTGCTGGGACGCTTCTATCGTCCCGAGGCCATCGAGCAGACCCTCGGTGATATCCAGAAGTCGTTCGAGCGTGGCCAGACGAAACGCAAGGTGTCGCTGCGCGCCAAGGGCACCTTCGGTCTGGTGATGATCGGTGTCTTCATCGCCGCCGCTCAGCAGCTGACGGGCATCAACGTGGTGATGTACTACGCGCCTGACGTGCTGTCGTCGGTGACCGCCAGCAACGAGGATGCGCTGCTGCAGACGTCGATCATGGGGGTCACCTTTGTCGGCGGCAACCTGTTGGGGATGCTGTTGATCGACAAGGTCGGCCGTCGCCCACTGCTGGTGGCGGGTAGCCTCGGCAGCATGGTGGCCATGACCTTCCTCGGCGTTGTGATCGCCGGAGGCGAGGCCGGGCCGGGCGCACTTATCGCGCTGATCGTCTACGTGGTGTCCTTCGCCATCTCCTGGGGCTGCGTGTGCTGGACGCTGATCTCGGAGATCTTCCCCAACGCCATCCGCGCGCGGGCCATGTCGTTGGCGGTGGCAGCGCAGTGGTTCATGGGCTTCATGGTCACCCAGACCTTCCCCATGCTGCGCGAGAATGCTTTCCTCAATGAGCTGACGGGGGGTGGCTTCAGCTTCTGGTTGTATGCGGTGCTGACGCTGATCAGCCTGCTGGTGGTCCTGCGCTACGTGCCGGAAACCAAGGGCAAGACGCTGGAGGAGCTGGAAGACATCACCGCCACACGTTTGAGCAAGCGGCGTCGCGAGCTGACCAGGCAAGGCAAGAGTGTCACCTCGGAGTAGTCATCCTTTCACCAGGCCGTAATGGCTGATCGTCACCGCTGCCCCTGCCCCCGTGATACACGTGGCCAGGGGCAGCGTCGTGTTGGCGGGGTTGACCGGCAGGGCCAAGGGCATGGCGTGACGCCATCGTGTGTGGCTATAGCCTGGCGATCGGCAGTTCATCCCAGCGGGTGGTGTAGCCTGAGGTGCGGTGTTCGCACTTGAGCTGCCAGGCCGCGTCCACGCTGGTCTTGCCAAGGCTCAATGCACCACGTCCGTGCTTCTGGTTGATCGCGTCCAGGGTGTCCATCAGGCGTTGATTGCGCGCTTGTCTGGCGTCGTCGACGGCAAACAGATCCTGCTGCAGGCTTGCCTTGTCGGCGAGGTCGAGCAGCATCACGCCGGCCTTCATGTACTGGTGGCCTGGGCGATAGATGCGCGCAAGCGCCCGGGTCGCGGTTGCCACGATCTCGAGGCTGTCGTCGCTGGGACGCTCCAGCGGAACCACCAGCGAAGGATGGTGCTGGGGCAGATCCTGACGATGCTTGTTGGTCTTCAAAAACACCAGCAGCGCCCGCGCCACGCTGCCCTGACCACGCAGCTTTTCAGCACCGCGGCCGGCATGGGCGCGCACTGCCTGACGCAACTGCGCGAGATCATCGGTGGGCCGACCAAAGGAGCGGCTGGTCATGATCCGTTCGCGCGGGGCGCCGACGTCGTCGAGGCGGATGCAGGATTCGCCGCGAAGTTCGCGTACCGTGCGTTCCAGCACCACGCTGAAATGGCGGCGGATATGCTTGGGGTCGGCTTCACGTAGCTGCCAGGCGGACTCGATGCCGAGCTGCCCAAGCCGGGCGGCGGTGCGCCCGGCGACGCCCCAGACCTCGGTGACCGGCAGGCGTTGCAGCAGCGCCCGGGTTGCCGCCGAATCGGCCTCGAGCACGTGGACGCCGTCTGCGCGGGGATCCTTCTTGGCCTGGTGGTTGGCGATCTTTGCCAGGGTGCGGCTGGTCGCCACGCCGACGCCGACGGGAATGCCGGTGTGGCGCATCACCGTGTGTCGCAAGCGCCGGCAGTGGGCGTCCAGCCCGGCGGGTGCCATGCCCGCGAGGTCGAGAAAGCACTCGTCGATGCTGTATACCTCGACGGCGGGAGCAAACTCCCGCAGCGTATCGACCACCCGACGCGACATGTCGCCGTAGAGCGCATAGTTGCTCGACAGCAGGATGCACTGCCTGCGCAGCGCGCCCTCGATCTTGAAGGCAGGCATGCCCATGGCAACGCCGAGGTCCTTGATCTCCTGGCTGCGGGCGATGACGCAGCCGTCGTTGTTGGACAGCACCCCCACAGGCTTGCCGCGAAGCGAGGGGTCGAAGACCCGCTCACAGCTGACGTAGAAGTTGTTGCAGTCGACCAGCGCGATCACCGCGCGACTCCCGCTGCCAGGGCGTGGATATTGTGGGTGACCACGCCCCATAGGTCGCAGTCGCGACCGTTGAGCGGAATCGGCGCGAAGGCCTCATTGGCCGCCAGCAGGTAGGGTCGATTGCCGATATAGCCAAGCTGCTTGCAGGTCAGCTCACCGTCGACGCTGGCGATCAGCACCGAACCGCTGCACGGCTCCAGCGAGCGATCCACGATCAGCAGATCCCCGTCGAAGATGCCGAGTCCCTTCATCGACTCGCCCTTGGCGCGTAGATAAAAGGTGGCGCTGGGGTGGGGCACCAGATGCGCCACCAGATCGAGCTGTCCCTCCAGGTAGTCATCGGCCGGTGACGGAAAGCCCGCGCGAACCTCGGTCGCCGCCAGCGGCAAGGCGGTCCTGGGCGCGTGCGGATCGACCCGCCCCAGCACCTCCACCTCAAGACTCATGGCACAGGCTCCCGTCGTTGCCATAGGCGCTACACGAAAGGGTTCGCCAAACAAGGGAATAGTCGTCGCGCATGGGGGCCTCCTGAATCGCAGAAACTGTTTGGATATACAGTATCAGGAGGTGCATGGCTGCGCCAGCACAGGAGGGCGGGGGCAAAGTTGGCTTGGTGAGCGAGATGGGGTTGGTTGGATTGGGAGTAGGGAATTGGAAGGTGGATGACGAGGTTGGTGGGGCTGTCGGTAATAGTTGGTACTCTTGCACGAACTTATGGATTGTGGCTTAGACAAGGCAACGGTTGAAGTGCGTTTATATAGGTAAACGGGAATTTAACGTATAGTAAAATAAGTGCTGTTACCCTCTGATGTATGTGATATTTTTATATCTAGAATAATTGTTATGATGATTAAAAGGTTTGGTGGATTTGATGGCAAAAGAACTTTCTAAAGCTGACTACATTCTTAGGAGTCTGCAGAAAATATCCCACAAAAGATGGGAGCTGTACATTGTTTCTCGAATAATTCATAAAATTGATGATGACGTTGAATTCGTATGTCAGCAGCTTGTATATCGGCCAGAGGGCTATCGCGCCTTGACTGATATTTATTTTCCTCAGTTCAATCTGCATCTGGAGATTGATGAAAAGCATCACACAAACCAAATTTCTGAAGATGTTGAGAGAAGTGATGATATTGTTTTAGCTACAGGACACGAAATTCATAGGATAAAAACGTATGGCGATGAAGGGATGTTTAAAGACATTTCTATTGTTGCGGAAGAAACTGATAATTTCATCGATAAACTGAACAAAATTAAAGAGATTGGTGTTGACAACGGCACGTTTGTTCCTTGGGACTGGGATTTCGCTTATTCTTCACGGAGATGGATCAATCAAGGATACTTGGACGTTGCCGATAATCCTGTTTTTCGAACGCAGGCAGAAGCCTTGAGATGTTTTGGTTTTAAAGGTAAAGCACTGCAGCGTGGCGCTTGGGGGATACCTGATGGTAGTACCGATGTTGTATGGTTTCCCAGACTTTTTAGACATGGTATGTGGCACAATAAAATAACAAAAGATGGTGAGCGTATTTACGAGTGTGCTGAAAATCTTGACGGGAAAAAATCTATTGAGACTCAGTTGATAGACGCTGAGAGAAATCCGGAAAGAAAAACAATTGTTTTTGCCAAAGCTAAAGACTCCTTGGGAAGAAACCTTCTTCGGTTTGTTGGTACATTTAAATTAAATATTGCAAGATCGACGGAGGATTGTATTGTGTTTGATCGTATAGGTACGAGGGAAAAAGTTCGATTTTTGTGAATAGGTGATTTTTGATTCTAAAATCAACCATTCTGTTTTAGTGTTTTTGATTTTTTTGGTGTGATTGTGGATATGAAAAATAAAACTCATGAAATAAGACAAAAGTTCGTTGGTTGCCTACTAGGGGGCGCTGTCGGTGACGCACTTGGCGCTCCGGTAGAGTTTATGACTCATGTTGAGATTGTCTCTAAGTTTGGTGAGTCTGGTATAACTGAGTACGTGCCGTGTTATGGTGGTATAGGTCGAATTACTGATGATACCCAAATGGTATTGTTTACTGCCGAGGGGCTGCTGCGCGGTCATGTACGGGGCGCCAGACGTGGGATATGTCACAGAGCCAGTGTAATCTCCAGTGCTTATGAGCGCTGGCTTTATACACAAGGGTATCGGTCGCGAATGGAAACAGGAGAAGACTGGCTCACTAGTGGTTGGTTAGCCGGACATGCAGAATTACAAAATCAACGTGCGCCGGGTCGTACTTGTATCTCGGCATTGCGATCGATGGAAAGATATGGCGCTTCAGCTAAGAACAACAGTAAAGGCTGTGGTGGACTCATGCGAGTGGCGCCATGTGGACTTTTCATTTGGCCTTCTACGACTGGCAGCGATGCTTTCCATCTGGGTATGCAAGCCGCGAGTATTACTCATGGTCATCCCAGCGGCTATTTGACTGCTGGAGTGCTGTCGGAATTAATCTTGCATCTTATCAATGGTAAAGGTCTCAGAGATTCACTTGGCAAAGTGAAGGAGGCACTTGTGGCATATGAAGGGCACGAAGAGACGCTTGATGCTCTGGAAAAAGCTGAAGCGTTGGCCGATATTTCGAGTAATCACTTCGAGGCTATTAGTAAGCTGGGACAAGGGTGGGTAGCAGAAGAGGCACTTTCTATTGCTGTCTATTGCGCCTTGGGTGCCAAAGATCTCCGCCATGGAGTCTGCCTTGCAGTTAATCATGATGGTGACTCTGATTCTACTGGCGCCATTGCTGGCAATCTATTGGGCGCCATGATGGGGGTCTCGGCCATCCCGGAGAGTTGGTTGGAACCGCTAGAATTACGGGACGTGATAACTGAAATGGCTGAGGATTTAGTGGATAGCAATGAATGGGACTTGGATGATTTTGGCGGCGTCGACAATGATTGGGTATGGAAAAAATATCCGGGATATTGACAGCTTCGACAACAAGCGTTCAAGAAACTAGTCCATTGATTTCTTGGTGACGCCATCTTGCTTGCTGACTCGTCGTGTCGATTGGCTTGCGTCCTAAGGCTGAATTTCGGTCAATCGATGCCTTTTCTACCGAGCACCGACAGGTACTAAATGTTGAATAAGGTCTGCGAGTATGCCAGTGACTGCTTAATTGTCGGGTCCCGGATGTTTGTTAATGACCGTTTCACCGAACCGTCCGCGGGCGCCCCCTTTGGCGCCATCCTTTAGCTCAGGAGGGGGAGCCAAATTGGCCTTGCAGGAGGGCGGGGACGTAGAGGTCAGCATCGAGTTGGGGCCAATGAAGGCCAAGCCCGGTGGGAGAAACCTCTATGTCGGCCAAGGCTTCTGGAGTGGCGTCGGTGAGACCTTCCACGAGGTGCGGCGGAATCGCGAGCTCAAGCCCTGAGTTCAGATGAATGATGACGCGATGGGTGCGACTGTCGTATCGCGCGGAAACAACGTGGGCGTGACCGCGTGCACAGGCCATGCGGGCCTTTGCCTGCCTGACGTCATCTTCAGTAATGGCCACGTGTCTCTCCCCGTTCGCAGGTGTCTCCCTCCGTGCAGTCATCGATTGTGCCACCATCGCATTCCACAGCATTAGCCGTGGTTGTGCCGTCTAGCTTAGCGACCGCAGATCCATCGCAAAGAATATGCGAGACCTGAATGCCCAGTGGGCCACAGGGCTCCCCCCGTGGCCCGCTCCGTTCACGCGTACTTGTCGTGCCAGCGCTTGACCGCGATACGTTCCTTGAGCAGTTCCAGCATGTCGACCAGCACCTGTTCGGTGATCTGTTCGGTCTCGGGGTCGGTACGCAGCCAGGCGTCGAAGCCGCTGTCGGCCATATGTTCGACCAGCGAGGAGAACTCCCTGGACTTGAGACCGTTCAGGGCTTCATCGACCAGGTGGCAGGCGAGGTCGGACATCGATGACTCCAGGCCCTGGGTGAGCTGGGAGCCCATGGGCAGGCGCTTGAGTCGCTGAAGCTCCGGCGTTTCGGCCAGGGTGCGGGCGACCAGGCCGCGCACGTAGGCCAGCGTCGCGAAACGGTTGTGGTGGGCGATGTCGCCGACCATGGTCTCGAGGCGTTGGCTGACTTCCCGCACCAGGGCTTCCTTGCGCGGCGTGACGATCTTCTCGATGGCCGGTGAGGCCAGGCCGTCGCCGCTGGTGAGTTCCTCCTGGACGTTGTCGAGCAGGCGGATGGCGATACGATCGGTGAGTTCCTCCATCAGGATGTCGGTGTACTTGGCGACAACCGAGTAGAGATACCAGCGACGCACGTCGATCAGTCCCAGGCGGTGCAGGCGGTGCAGCAGCGAGATCACACGCAGGATACGCAGCAGGCGGAAGCCGGCGAGGGGAATACACCCCAGCACGTCGTACCAGTGCACGAAGGGGTAGAAGAACCAGCGGTGGTAACGGCGTTGGTAGATGGCGACGGCCCAGCCAAGCAGCACATCGAACAGAAAGACGGCGACGAAGGCCAGGTCGATGCTGAAGAAGTTGGCATGGATATGCCGGTCGTAGGCGCCGTGAAGGCCAGGTGCCGCCGCCTCGAAGGCGGCGTTGAGCGGTGGCAGCAGAAACAGGCTGTCGAACAGCAACAGCGCCAGGTTGGCGATCACCAGCGCGATGATGAACAGGTCCCACACCAGATGAGCCCGCTCCAGGGCGGGCGAGGTCGTGCGGGTGGCGGGCATGAGTCCTCCTTGGATGCGTGTGACACTCCATTCTCCACCAGCCTAGAGCGTCCTGGCGTTGGTCGCATCCCCACTTCGCCTTGTGCCAAAGCGTCGTTGGCGCTGTGAGGACGCGGCTTTCTGCTGATAGGCAGTGCGACCGGGACTTTGCAGGGCTTATGTTTCGGGCGACTGAAATAGCCGGCTCTGACGCGCAATCCGTCGTTCGATGGCCTTGGCCAGCACCACATCGCTTGCGCTGAGCAGGGTGAAGGTCTTCTTGGCGCGGGTGACGGCGGTGTAGACCAGTTCGCGGGTCAGGATCGGCGACAGGGTGTCCGGCATCACTAGGGCGGTATGGACGAACTCCGAGCCCTGGGACTTGTGCACCGTCATCGCGAATACCGTCTCGACCCGCTGCAGCCGGCTGGGCAGCACCCAGCGGATACCGCCCTGACCGTCACCGGCAGGAAAGGCCACGCGCAGGGTGGTGCCGGCCTCGGGGTTGGCGAACTCCACCGGCACCTTGAGGGCAATGCCGATATCTCCGTTCATCAGCTTGAGCGCGTAGTCGTTGCCAGTGACCAGCACCGGGCGGCCTTCGTACCAGTGGGTGCTGTGATCCGGCTTGTCGATCAGTCCGGCCCGCGCCAGCGCCTGCTCGATGCGCTGATTGAGCGATTCGACCCCGTAGTGGCCGGCGCGCAGCGGCGTCAGCAACTGGAACTGGGCGTGGGCCTCGAGGATGGCAGAGGCCCAGCGGTCCCACTCGGCTCGCTCGGATGACAGCGACGGGCGTGGCCGCAGCAGGCCGCTTTGCTCGAGTGCGCCAGCTTCCGGGGTGTCGGGACGCGGGGTGATGGCACCCAGATAGAAGCGATAGCCCCAGGCCGCGTCCTGGCCTCGGCCATCCAGCGCCAGGGTCATCAGGCGCCGCTCGTTGGCGCGGGGCAGGGCCTGGCGCTGCGCCTGGGGAAAGGCGGTGTCGTCCAGCACCGCGAGCGCCCGCCGGCTGTCGCCGGCGTTGATGGCGCGGGCGAGCTGGCCGATACCGCTGGCGTCATCGAAGCGAAAGGAGTGGCGCAGCATGGCGACGGACTGATCCAGCGCCCGGCCGTCGCCGTCGTGCAGGGCCTCGGGCAACGAAAGGCCGGTAGCCGCTTCGAGCCAGTCGCTGACATCGTTGCGGTAGTGGCCCTGTTCGGCCCGAGCGCACAGGTTGCCGAGGACCGCGCCGGCCTCCACCGAGGCGAGCTGGTCCTTGTCGCCGAGCAGCACCAGGCGTGCATGGGGCGGCAGGGCGTCGAGCAGTGCCGCCATCATGTCGATGTCGACCATCGACGCCTCGTCCACCGCCACCATGTCCAGTGGCAGGGGATTGAGGCGATGATGATGGAAGTGACGGGTATCGGGCCGGGCGCCGAGCAGCCGGTGCAGGGTCGAGACCTCGTGGGGAATCGAGGCGCGTACCTGGGCGGCGTCCGGCAGCGGCAGTTCGTCGAGGGCGGCGATCTGGTCGCGAATGGATTCGCTGAGTCGCGCCGCCGCCTTGCCGGTGGGGGCGGCCAGGCGCATCGCCAGGGGGGCGCCCCGCTCAGCGATGGCCTGGGTCTGCAACAGCGCCAGCAGGCGGATGACGGTGGTGGTCTTGCCGGTGCCTGGGCCGCCGGTGATCACCGCGAAGGGCGCGCGTGCGCCCAGCGCACAGGCGAGCTTCTGGGAGGCGGCCTGGTCGGCACGCGGATCGGACGGGGGAAACAGCGTATCCAGCACCGGACGCAGGCGGGCGGCGTCACCGTCGGCGGTCGGATGATCCTCGGTTGGATGATCCTTGGTTGGAGTGCCGGGCGTCGACAGCCGCGCGGCAATGGCGCTGGCGACCCGCTGTTCGTTGCGCCAGTAGCGGCGTAGATAGAGGCGCTCTGCCTCCAATACCAGGGGACTGGCGCCTGGGCCTTGCGCCACCGCCGACCAGCGCTGAAGCCGGTTTACCCAGTCGTCGCCGAGACGGCCGAGCAGCGCCTCCGGCGGGGGCGGGGCGGCGTCGTCACGTGCCACGTCGCGAGCGACGGCGATCAGCGTCTCGGGCTGGCGGCGGGCCTGATTCAGGTCCAGCAGCAGATGCCCCTGGCCGGCCTGGTGGCTGACCAGCATGGCCGCCAGCAGGCAGCTGGCGTCGCCGTCCGGCGCGAGGCTCGCCAGGCGGTGAGGCAGCGCCGCGTCGAGATCACGGATCCAGCCGTACTCGGCCCAGGCAAACAGCAGCGACAGCAGGGCCTCGGGGTCGGCCAGTGCCTGCTCCGGGGTGGCAAAGGGCGAGGACGGCAGGGCGGTCGAGGCTGAATCGCCCGGTGTCTCGCCGTTCCCCTCGCGGTGTACCTCAGGGTTAGCCTCGCTCATGCCATTGCCTCCCCGCTGGTGTCATTGTCATGGCCGGTGGCGCTGTCGTGGGTTGTGGTCGCGGCGCTGCCCGCCTGTCCGGCCAGGATATCGTCGAGTGCCTCGATAAAGGCTCGGGGCGGCTTGATCGCGGCGACGCCGCGCGAGGGCGCGGTAATACCTCGCAGAAAGACCAGCATGGCCCCTCCAACGTGGCGGTCATAGTCATAGTCCGGCAGGCTCTGGCGCAGGTGGCGATGCAGTGCCACCAGGTAGAGCGCAAGCTGCATGTCGTAGCGCTTATCGAGCATGGCGGCGCGCATGGCGTCCTGGTGGTAGGCGTCATCGTCGGGACCCAGCCAGTTGGACTTCCAGTCGATGATATAGAAGCGCCCCTGATGCTCGGCCAACAGGTCGATAAAGCCCTTGAGCAGGCCGTTGAGGCGCTGATAGCCCAGTTGGGGCCTGGGCTCTCCGGGAAACAGATGCTGGCGGGTGAGCTTGTCCATGGCCGGGGTGATGGCGTCATGGGTGGCGAACCAGAAGTCGGGCTCGGCACGGTAGCGCTCAAGGCTCCCCAGCACCGGCCCATCGTCGGCATCCTCGCCGTCGGGGCGCTCTTGTGTGGTCGAGGTCAGCGGCGTGGTCAGCCAGCGACGGATGCCATCGGTCAGCGCCTGGGTGTGTGCTTCCCAGCCCCGGCGGCGGCAGCGTTGGGCCAGGCGGGCGAGCAGGCCTGCATCGTCAAGCGCGCTGTCAAAGCCGTGCTCGGCCAGCGCTTCCAGCACGCCGTGCAGGAAGGTGCCAGGGCCAGGGCCCCGCGGGAAAGCGTGCAGGGTGCCGGGCTCCGGGGCGCCGGCTTCCCGCGCCGCGGGCACCAGGCGGGCGTCCAGGTGCTCTTCCTCGAGCACTTCGGCCTCGGGTGTCTCGGGGGCGGTGGCTCCCTTCTGGGCCAGCGAGGAGTAACTCGCGATCCACCAGGGGGCAAAGGGGCGGTGGCTGGGCGTGCGCGCGCCCTTGGTGGCGAGCTCGGTGGTGACCGGGTGGTACTCGATCTGGGGGCTATCACTGCTGGCGTCGATGGGGTCCAGGGCGATGGCGTCGAAGCCCCCGCTCATGCTCTCCCAGCGCTCGCGCAGATTCGCCAGATCAGGGATCGTCTCGCCGCCGGCCAGCAGATAGCCCAGCGCTGACTTGTGCAGGGTGGCGCTCCTGGCGTTGCCAAGCTTGAGGGGGGCAAGGCCAACGAAGGTGGCGTGGCGCGCTCGGGTCAAGGCGACGTACAGAAGCCGTACCTCCTCGGATAGCCGTTCGTCGTCGGCCAGCTCAAAGCCCTCCTTGGCCATCTCCTTCTTGGCCGCCAGTTCGAGCAGCGGCTGGTCGTCGACGTGGTACAGGGGCGTTCCGGACTGGCCGCTGATTTCCTTGTAGGTGCACAGGAACGGCAGGCACACCAGCGGATACTCGAGTCCCTTGGACTTGAAGATGGTCACCACCTGGATCAGGTCGGCGTCGCTTTCCAGGCGCAGGATCTGCTCATCGTGGCCGGGGTCGATGAGGTGTTCGGCGAGCACGCGAATCAGGGCGTGGTCGCCGTCCAGGGTGTCGCTGGCCTGTTGGGCCCATTCGGCCAGATGCAACAGGTTGGTCAGGCGACGCTGGCCCTGGTGGGCGCCGAGCAGTCGCTCGGGGATCCGGTAGTCGTGCAGCAACTGACGCAGCGCCGGCAGTACGCCCCGACGCTGCCAGCGCAGGCGGTAGCCAAGAAAGCGCTCCTGTACCCGCTCCCAGGCGGTCTCGTCGCGTTGCAGCCGGTCGAGCTCCGCCAGTCCCAGGCCCAGGGTGGCGGTGGCCAGAGCCGTGCGCAGGGTCGACACCGACTCCGGGTTGGCCATGGCCTTGAGCCAGTGATGCAGGTCGCGGGCCTCGGCGGTGGCGAAGACGCTGTCACGATCCGACAGGTAGACGCTGGCCAGGCCGCGCTCGCTCAAGGCGTTGCGGATGGCGCTGGCCTCGCTGCGATCGCGCACCAGGATGGCGATATCGCCGGCCTTCAGCGGTGTGAGCTTGCCGTCACCGGCGTTCGTTGATGTGGCAAAACCGGCGCTTGGAGTGCCGTCGCCAGGACTGGCCTGATTGAGCCAGTCGGCGATGCGGTCGGCGCAGTGGCGGGAGGCCTCGCGCAGGTAACCTTCCTTGTTGAGACAGCCGTTGTCCTTGTTGCCGTCGGCGATCAGCCAGCCGGTCAGCGCGGCGGCGGGCTTGCCATCCAGGCACAGGGTCTCCTTGCGACCGTTGGCGCCGACCGATTGAAAGGGCAATGGATTGTGGTTGTCGGCGGCGAAGCGGAAGGCGGCGCGGGGGTGGCGCTGCTCGGCGAACGCGAACAGCCGGTTGACCGCTGCCACGGCGGCCTCGCTCGAGCGGAAGTTGGTGTCCAGGCTGTGGTGGTGCCCGCGGGTGGCGTGACGGGCGCCCAGGTAGGTGTAGATGTCGCCGCCGCGAAAGCCGTAGATCGCCTGCTTGGGGTCGCCGATCAGGATCAGCGCCGTGGCGTCATGGTCAGGAGCGCCTGGCCCATCCAGGTCGTGCTGGGCGTCTGGCTCAGGGGTGGGCGCATCGCCGATACGATAGACCCGCTCGAAAATGCGGTACTGGGCCGGATCGGTGTCCTGGAACTCGTCGATCATGGCCACCGGGAACTGCTGGCGAATACGCCGCGCCAGGGTCTCGCCGCCGTCGCCGTCCAGGGCGCAGGCCAGTCCAGTGATCATGTCGTTGAAGCCCATCTGGGCGTTGGCCTCGAGCTGCTCGGACAGCCGCCGGCTGACCCAGTCGCGGGCATCCGCCAGCACCTGGGGGTAGAGCTCGCGCTGTAGGGTCTCGACCTGCTCGTCGTTATCGCGACACGCCTCCAGGGCCTCGAACAGGCCAAGCACGGGCACCTCGGTGCCCTTTTTTACCCGCAGCTTGGAGCGCGCGAGCTTCTGCACGAAGCTCGCCTCGGCAAGGGGCAGCTTGCCGTTTGCCCAGTCGCCGAGCTGTTCCAGCCAGCCGTCGAAGGTCTCGTCGTCATCCTTGCCGCGAAAGCTGCCGCCGTGCATCGCCGGGCGCAGCGTGCGCAGGCAGTCGTGCACCGCCTCCTTCTCATCCAGGTAGGCGCGGCGGGCGGCGTCTTCCAGCCTGTCGGCGCTCCCACGGGCGTCGCTGAACTGGGCGAGATGGGCACCGAAATCGCCCGCGGCCAATGGCTCGCCGCAGAAGACCAGGCTGGCATCCTCGCGGCCGAGCAGGTTGCGCAGCGCCTTGTTAAGCCCCTGGGGCGAGCCGAACAGCTCGACCATGGACGCGGCCAGGGGCTCGTCGAGGGGGTAGACGCGGGTGCGCCAGTAGTCGGTAACCGCCTCCTGGGTCATCTCGCCGAGATCCTTGACCACCTCCTGGCGAAACAGCTTGCCGCTGTCGAAGGCATGCTCCTTGAGCATTCGCTGACACCAGCTATGGATGGTCGAGATGGCGGCGTCGTCCATCCATTCGGCGGCAAGCATCAGTCGTCGGGCGCAGGCGGGCCAGGCGTCGCGCTCGAAGTCGTCGCGCAGCGCGGCCAGCAGCGGGTCGCGCTCGGCGAGGCCGTCGTCCGGAGCGGTGGTTGAGCCGTCGTCCTTGTCGCCGGCGCGAAAGGCCTCGGCGGCCTGGACCAGGCGCGCCCGGATACGATCGCGCAGCTCCTGGCTTGCGGCCTCGGTAAAGGTCACCACCAGAATATCCGGCGGCACCAGCGGCTGGCTGAAGCCATTGTCACGTCGACTCGCCGGGTTGTCCGGCTGGCCGTGGCCCAGCACCAGACGCACGTAGAGCAGCGCGATGGTGAAGGTCTTGCCGGTGCCGGCGCTGGCCTCAATCAACTGACTGCCCTGCAGCGGAAGCGCCAATGGCAGCGGTGTCTGGCCGGCGTTGTCCGGGGAAGGCGGCTGGTCGTCGGTGGAAAAAAGGTCGGACGGCAGGCTCATGCGGATTTCTTCCCGGTGGTGGCGTTACTCTTGCCCGATGCTTTATCAGAGCCCTTGTGAGAGCCCTTGTCTGAGCCCTTGCGAGCGCTGCGCGCGGTGCTGATCCAGCCATGCAGGTCGGCGTAGAGCTCACGGCAGGCCTCGGCAAAGCCCTCGGCGCCGATCAGCGCGTCGAGTCTTGGAAATTCACGCAGCAGCAGCGGGCTTCGCTCCGGCAGTTTTTCCCAGGCCTGCTCCCAGGCCTTGCGCAATGTAGCTGACGTCTGGGCGTCTGCCGGTGGCCAGGCTGCATCCTCTGCCACGGGGTATTCCTCGAGCAGGGCGAAGGCGATGTCGGGGTGGCAAGGCGTGGCCCCCTGCATGGCGGCAAGCCAGCGCTGCATCAGCGCATCCAGGCGTCTTGCGGCCTGTTCGCGGGGCATGCCGGGGATCTCCAGCACGCCGCTGGGTGATACCAGATGGCTCGGCGAATTCGGGTAGAGGCACTGCAGCGCCAGGTGCGCCGGCCAGTGGCGCAGAATCTGGCTCCAGTGAAAATGCTCGCCCTGGTGGATCTGGCTGGTCAACAGCACGATGCGGGCGACCTCACCCGCACCCGCGTCGCCCTCGTCGCTGGCCCCGGAGGAGGGGGCAGAGTCGGTCGCGTGCAGGTGGGACAGGGCGTCCTCCAGTACCAGGGTCTCACTCGAGTCGGGCAAGGGAAGGCGACTGTCGTGGCGAAGCTGCGGTGCCCGCTCCAGCGAGCGTGGATAGCGCTCGAGCAGTTCGCGGTAGTGGTCGAGGGCGTCGGGGATTCGCTCCAGCAACTGGCGGCGGATCACCGGGCCCACCGGTGGCGGCGGGTAGTGGCCGGCGCGCTGCTGGCGCTGGACCTGGCGTTCGATCAACAGGGCGGGGTCGCAGGCGCGGTCGTGGGCCAGACGCTGGCCAAGCGGCTGCACCAGGGCCTCGCGCTGCTGCCATCTGGCAAGGCCGGCGAAGGCGAAGGGTTCGTCGTCGTCGCTCAGCGTCTGTTCGTCGCGCATGTTGGTGGACAGGCGCTGCTGGAACAGGGCGCCGACGGGATCGCGCAGCAGGCCAGAAAGCTGCGACAGGCCGATGGCGCCCTCGGGGCGCCAGGGTGGTAGCGGCTCATCGGCTGAGGTGGCCGTCATCGGGTCCGAGTGACGAGAATCACGCTGGTGCAGGGTCTGCCACTCGTCTGCGTAGGTATAAAGCGGCGAGCCCGCCAGGAAATAGCCGGCGCCGAAGGGCTGCAGCGGGTGCTCGGTGGTCAGGGCGGTGAGCAGGGCCTCGGTCATCTGCTGCTCTTCGGCCAGCGAGCGCTCATCGTGGGGCGGTTGGTCGGGAAGGCGCCAGCCCTTGCCGAGGTGATCGCGCAGCTGCCCGACCAGCACGCTGGGCGGCTTCTCGCCGTTGTCCTGGGGGCTGCGTCCGCACCAGCTGATGGTCAGTCGGTCCCGCGCTGACAGCAGTGCCTCGAGGAACAGGTAGCGGTCGTCGTCACGCCGGGAGCGGTCGCCGGCGCGATAGTGTCCGCGCATGGCCATCAGGTCGAAGTCCATGGCCTCGGCGCGGCGCGGGTAGGCGCCGTCGCTCATGCCCAGCAGCACGACGTGGCGGAAGGGGATTGCGCGCATGGGCATCAGGGTGGCGAAGGTGATGCGGCCCATCATGAAGCTCTGGGATAGCTGGGGCTGGTCGATGCGCGACAGCCAGCTTTCACGCACCACCGCCAGCGGCAGGCGGATGCCGACCTCGGCCGAGTCGACCTCCTCGTGCCAGGTCTCGAGCGCCCCCTGGATGCGCCCGAGCAAGGCCTCTTCGGCACTGGAGCCGGGGGCCAAGGTGCGCTCCAGCATGGTTCCCAGAATCTGGTCCCATTGGCTGGCGGTCTTGGGTTCGATCAGGCTCTGACGAACTTCGTCGAGGGTCATGATCAGCCGGTACAGCGGACCGACCAGGGTGGCGTCGAGGCCGGCGACTTCGTCGTAGGGCACGATGTCGCCCCAGTCCTCGCCGTCGTCGCTGGCCTCGCCCACGGCGTAGCCCATCAGCATGCGCTCCAGGCCGAAGCGCCAGGTGTGCAGCTCGTCGTGTTCCGGCAGGCCGAGTTCGGCTCGCTGGGAGGCATCGAGGCCCCAGCGCACGTTGGCCTCGCGAATCCAGCGTTGCAGGGTGGAAAGGTCCCCCTCGCCAAGGCCAAAGCGCGTGCGGATGGCCGGGATGTCCAGCAGGTCGAGGATCTCGCTGGCGCGAAAGCGCAGACGCGGCAGCGACAGCAGGGTCTCCAGTGCCACCAGCATGGGTTCGCGATGGCGTTCCTGCTGGTCGGCCACGTGGTAGGGCAGGTGGCGCTTCTCGCCCGGGGCGAACTGGCCGAATACCGCGTCGATATAGGGCGTGTAGTCATTGATGTCCGGCACCATCACCATCACGTCCCTGGGTTCGAGAGTCGCATCCTCGGCGAACGCCTCGAGCAGCTGGTCGTGCAGAACCTCCAGTTCACGCTGAGGGCTGTGGCAGATATGAAAACGGATCGAGTGGTCGTGCTCGGGATCAAGCGCTGGCCACTCGGCCTGGGTCTCCGCCAGTGGGCGCAGATTGAGGATGTCGTCCTGCAGTTGGCCCAGCAGGGTGTCGGTGGGCGGCGCCAGGAACAGATCCACCGAGTCGTCGAGCAGGGCGCTCAACGCCTCCACGTCGGTGTGGTCGTGTTCGCTGAGGAGCTGCAGGTAGTCGCGGCCCTGCTTGCCCCATGCCGCCAGCAGCGGATGGGCGTGCAGATGCAGCTGTTCGAGCGAGTGGTGAAGCTCCGCCGGCATGCCCTGGCGACGGCGCTGGCGCACGTGGCGGCGCAGGACCTCCTGGGTCTCGATGATCTCGCCCCAGTAGAACTGGCAGGGGTTGAGCAGACACAGCACCACCTCGCTGATGCTGGACAGGGCGGCCAGCACCTCCAGGGTCTGCTGGGGCAGCGACGAAATGCCGAACACCACGATACGCGGCGGTATTTCCGGGGGGCAGGCCGTCTCGCCCCGTTCGACCTCGCGGGTCAGCTGCTCGGCGGCCCGCTTGAAGCGCTGGTGCACGGCGCCGCGGTGACTGTGGCGCTGGTCGGCAGGCAGGGCGTCGCTGATCCTGCGCCACAGTGCCGGCTGCCAGCGCTGGTCATCGGGGACCTCTGTGACACGGTTACCGGGCAGGGTGAGCACATCGTTGCCGGCCTCCCAGGCGGTGAGCCAGTCGGCGCGATAGACCTGGTACTGATCGAACAGGTCAGCCAGGCGCTCGGCCAGCTGGTAACGCTTGCGCTGCTCATCGTCCTCGCGCAGGTAGCGCGCCAGCGGCTCGAACAGCGGGTCGTCCAGGGCTTCGGGCAGCAGCTTCATCAGGTGCCAGCGCAGGCGACTCTTGTCCCAGGGAGAGGTGGTCGGCACCTGGCCTGGGCCTTCCACCGCCTCGATCACCGCGCGGTAGGCCTGCCACTGAAAGCGCGCGGGCAGGGCAACGTCGGTGCCGAGGCAGACGCCGTAGCCCGGTTCGCCCTGGCGCTCGGCGATGGAGGTCTTGAGCCACTGGGCGATACCGTTGCTCTGCACCAGAAAAAGGGTGCGCGCCAGCGGATGCAGCGGGCGCCGCCCCAGCCACTTCAGGGTCAGATCACGCAGATCCTCCATACGGTTGCCCTGCAGGACGATCAAGCCCGAGGCGGCGGTGGTATCGGTCATGGCGAGTTCTCTGTACTGCGTGAAGGCGTGGCAGCCCGAGGCGGTGTCGGCGCTAGCTTGAGCAGCACACGCCAAGGCATCGTCGGGACGTCTCGGCATAGCCTAATGGATGCGGCGGCGGGGATCACCATCACCGGATGACCACCGTGTCTGGTCGTAGACGGGCATCATCTATAGACCAACATCGCAAGGTAGGCTTCGTCTGTGATGAAGAGGCGTTTCGATGGGAGTGAGCAAATGTCGGCCTCGGCCGAGGGGCGTCTTGCCGAGCACTACCGAGATGGCAACAGTTCATCGACCGGGGCGATATAGCGGCGTTCCGGGTCGTAGCGCTTTATCAGGCCATCGGCGGGCAGCCATTCAGTCGGCCAGAGCCAAAGATCGATAGTGAGCAGGTAGCGCTTCATGGATGATTTCCATCAAACAACGCTTCGATGACGTCCTCTTCCAGCGGAGCATCCCAGCCAGCCTTCGCCTCGATACGACCCTTGGTCAGTCCGTAGAGCTCATCCAGATCAAGTCCTTGATCTTTCAGTGCTTCAAAGCGCGCGACCGGCTTCCCGTTCTTGCAGATCAGTACCTCCTGCCCGCGCTGAGCGGCAGCGATCCCGGAGTCCTTATCGAGAGTCTCGGTTTCTGACCACGAACCACAGCCAGATAGCGACACTCAGCGACAGATAGACCACCAGCGGAAGGGCGAGAAACAGCGCCAGCACCTTGATCGAGAAACCTTCCTTGAAAAAGTAGACGATCAGCAGCAGCGGGAAGATGCTGGCAACCAGCAGCGGCCCAGCCTCACGCCGTATCCACTGGACGACCGCAGTGGTCTTGTTGGGCATAAGCGTCCTCTGGTGGTCGTGGTTGGTGTTGCAGGAACTGCCGGAGCACCACTGACGACATCTTCCTGCCGGTGATGTCGGCGACGTTGTGCCGGTGGTCTTCGCAGGGACTACAACGAGATAGTGACTCGCCTGGCTGCGCGCCTTCAGGGCGTCGAAGAAAGGCCGTCGGCGCACCTGTAATCCTGCAGGCGCTGCCGACGGCCTGCTGCATCGCAGATCAGAGCATCTCATCGATGTTGTTGATGGTGGGTTCGAGAATCAGCTCGCCTGTGCCCTGTTGCACCACGCGATTGGGTTCGATGAAGCAGGTCACCAGGCACCTGGCGCTTTCACCACCATCGGAGATGGTGAAGGTCTTCTTGGTGGAGACAACCCTGCCTTGCACATAGACCAGGCTGGTTTTTTCGCCTTCTTCTGCGGTAAAGGGGAGCTCGATCAGATCATCGGTGGCTGGAACTTCCTGCAAGGAGTCGATCTGGTGCTCCGGCATTTCCAGTGGCGTGGGTTTCAGCAACAGTGGCTCGAGGGACTTGGTGTTCAGGGAGTCCGTAAGCTGAAACATCAGTCGGTAGTTCATGTCAGTTCCTGATTGGTGTCGTGAGACGCAGCCACTGCTGTGCGTCGATTTCCTGCCGGCCATTCCTGCTCGCCCTGGCGGCTGCTCGAGACGAGCAGGTCTACCCCGTCTGCTGCCTTGTATCCGCTGGCCGGCAGATGTCGGGTATGAAACGCCAGAGAATTCAATCATTTGTCGAATAAGAGCAGGCTAATATATAGCATTGGTAGTATCCGATCGCCAGCACTTTACGGTGACCGTTCGATGCGGCGGCTGGCGGTATAGAGGCACTGAGCGCAGGTCGCGGTAGCAGCCTGGGTCCCGCAGGGGTATCGGCTCCAGACAGCGCGATGTAACGACGCCACGAGGAGGACAAAGCGAGAAGGGTGAAAGTAGCAAGTGGGCCGAGTGGATAGTGCAGGAGGTAGTGCTGTCGATAGCGGAGTAAAAAGCGGAGTGGGGTCAGTTCAGGCGGTGCCCACGTGTGAACTCGATGCGATGAGAAGGGGGGGGCGAAAACGACGAAAAACGGCCACCGCTCTGATGAGCAAGGTGACCGTCATTCTTGAATTCAGTGGTCGGAGCGACAGGATTCGAACCTGCGACCTTTGCAACCCCATTGCAACGCGCTACCAAGCTGCGCCACGCTCCGACTTGGCCTACGGGTTGTGTGACCGTCTGGCCTGTCCCCCGAAGACGAGGCGTATACTAGCGCGTTCATTTCAAAATGAAAAGCCCCTTTTGCGCTTTTATTTCAATTGGTTGGAAATTGACCAGCCCCGGGCGTCAGCGCTGCCCACTTTGTCCGTGCTCTGACACACTAATGGTAGGCAATGGGACACGAGGAGGACCAGGGAATGCCGCTGATTCTGGGGATGAGTCTACTGCTGGCGTGTCAGTTCGCCGGCGAGTTGATCGCGCGGGGGCTGACGTTACCGATACCCGGGCCGGTGATCGGAATGGTGATCCTGCTGATCGGGCTGTCGATTCGCGGCAAGGTGCCGAAGAGCCTGCGTACGACAGGGGAAGGTCTGCTGCGTTACCTGACGCTGTTGTTTGTGCCTGCGGGTGTCGGGTTGATGGTGCATGGCCGCCTGATCGCCGATGACTGGCTCGCCATTGCGGCGACGCTGGTGCTGTCCACGGCCTTGACCCTGGCGGTCACCGCCTGGGTCATGGCAAGGCTGGCTGCTCGCCGGGGAGGTCAGTAATGGATGTGGCCGAACTCGATGAGCTATGGGTCTATCTGTCTGGCAATCCGCTGTTGTCGCTGCTGGTCACGCTGTTGGCCTTCGCCCTGGCGGTGCGCATCAACAAGTGGCTGGGCGGCACGCCGCTGCTTCACGCGGTAACCCTGAGTATTGCCCTGATCATCTCCTTCCTGCTGGTCACCGGGATCGACTACGCCACCTACTTCGAGGGCGCCCAGTTCATCCACTTTTTGCTGGGGCCCGCCACGGTGGCGCTGGCCATCCCGCTGTATGACCATCGCGAGCGGGTGCGTCAGTTACTGCTGCCGCTGTTGGTAGCTTGCGGCGCGGGTATCGTGACCGCGGTGGCCTCGACCCTTGGCATTGCGCTGTTGTTCGGGGCGGCGCCAGAAACCGTGCTGTCGTTGGCGCCGCGCTCGGTAACGTCGCCCATCGCCATGGGGGTGGCGGAGAAGATAGGCGGTATTCCGTCACTGGCGGCGGGGCTTGTGTTGATTACCGGCTCCATCGGCTGTGCGCTGGGGCCGTTCATCTTTCGTCTACTCGGCATCAAGGACCCGGTGATCCAGGGTTTTACCATGGGGCTCTCCGCCCACGGCTTTGGTACGGCCCAGGCGTTCGCCAAGCTGGGAGCCATGGCCGGCGCCTTCTCTGGCCTTGCCATGGGGCTGACGGGCTTGATCACCGCCTTTTTGCTGCCGCTGATTGTGGCGATATTCGGACTCTGACCTTCGTCTAATGCGCAACGCAAATTGTCTCCGGCTGAACTATGGTCAAGCGAAGGGATTGGGCCGGAGGTCAAGATGTGGAAGACCATCAAGTCGGTACTCGCCGCGTTTTTCGGCGTGCAACGCGAGTCCCGGCGTCAGGAAGACTTCACCACCGGCAAGGCGTCCAGCTTTATCGTCGTAGGCATCCTCATGGGGGTGCTGTTTGTCGTGATTCTGATCGTGATCGCCACCCTGGCGGCGGGTTGAGTGACCCGTTGGCAGGGTGGCGTCTTGCGTTGACGGCTCGGCCCGCTACAGGCGGGGCAGTGACCAGGCTCTTCTATACTCGAGCCATTGGCGAGCGAACAAGATAACAACGAGCTCCAGGAGGCATCGATGCGCATGCGGCATGTGTGGATGACTGCGGGAACGCTGTTCGCAGGACTCGGAGGGCACCTCCAGGCGTCCGACTGGAACATGCCGGTCGGGGTGACGGACGTCAGTCGTGAGGTGTATTCGCTGCACATGACGATCTTCTGGATCTGCGTGATCATTGGCGTGGTGGTCTTCGGCGCCATGTTCTACTCGCTGTTCCGCTATCGTCACTCCCAGGGCGCAAAGGCCGCCAAGTTCCATGAGCACACCACCGTCGAGGTGATCTGGACGGCCCTGCCGTTGCTCATTCTGGTCGGCATGGCAGTGCCGGCTACCGCCACGCTCAAGAAGATGTACGACGCCTCCGACGCCGACCTGGATGTGATGGTGACCGGCCAGCAATGGCGCTGGCACTACAGCTACCTGGGTGAAGATGTCGACTTTACTTCCAACCTTGCGACCCCCCGCGAGCAGATCTCCGGCGAGAGCGAGAAGGGGGAAAACTATCTACTCGAAGTCGATGAACCACTGGTGCTGCCGGTGGGCAAGAAGGTACGCCTGCTGCTGACCGCCGACGACGTCATCCACTCATGGTGGGTGCCCGAACTGGCGGTCAAGCAGGACGCGGTGCCAGGCTTCGTCAACGAAAACTGGGTGCGCATCAACGAGCCCGGCATCTATCGCGGCCAGTGCGCGGAACTCTGCGGCAAGGATCACGGTTTCATGCCAGTGGTGGTCGAGGCGGTCGAGCAGGAGCAGTTCGATACCTGGTTGGCCGAGCGCAAGGCCGCTGCTGCCCAGGAGGCCCAGGGGGTGGATCGCGAGTGGTCCATGGACGAACTGATGGAGCGTGGCGAGCAGGTCTACGGCTCCATCTGCGCCTCCTGTCACCAGGTCGATGGTAGTGGCCTGCCGCCTGCCTTCCCGGCGCTGGCGGGCAACCAGGCACTGCTGGACGAGCCGGAGCGCCATCTGGATACCGTCGTCAATGGTGTCTCGGGTACCGCCATGCCGGCCTTCCGCACCACCCTGAATCCGGTGGAGATCGCCGCCGTCATCACCTACGAACGCAACGCCTGGGGTAATGAGACAGGCGAGGTGACCCAGCCGGCCGATATCGCCGACATGCTGTCCGAGTAGCCGGACGAACGGCTGTCGGGATCGCGATTGGAGCAGCCGTTCAGGTGCCGGGAAATGCAAGCACAAGAGATGAACGAGCAAGGGAATAGCGAACAAGGGATGGTCGACGAACGACCAGTCCGAGCAACCGGGGGCTCTCAGGAGTCACGTTGAACGCACCATCGACGCCCGCCAAGAGTCAGGCAGGCGGCCAACAGGGGAGATCTTCGCCATGGCGTCACTGCCTCCCAAGCATCGACTCGAGTCGTCGGCCTCCGAGGCCAGCTCGGCGGGACACGACGAGCATCACTATCGCCCAGGCGGTCTGATGCGCTGGGTACTGACCACCAATCACAAGGAGATCGGTACCCTTTATCTGATCTTCTCCTTGACCATGTTTCTGATCGGTGGGGTCTTCGCGCTGGTGGTGCGGGCCGAATTGTTCCAGCCCGGTCTTCAGCTGGTGCAGCCCGAGTTCTTCAACCAGATGACCACCATGCATGGCCTGATCATGGTGTTCGGCGCGGTGATGCCGGCCTTCGTTGGGCTGGCCAACTGGATGGTGCCGCTGCAGATCGGGGCGCCGGACATGGCGTTGCCGAGGCTCAATAACTTCAGCTTCTGGCTGCTGCCGATCGCCTTTACCCTGATGTTGAGTACGTTGTTCATGCCGGGTGGGGCGCCGAATTTCGGCTGGACCTTCTATGCGCCGCTGTCCACCACCTACGCGCCGCCGTCCACCACCTTCTTTATATTGTCGCTGCACATCGCCGGTATCAGCTCGATCCTGGGGGCGATCAATATCATCGCCACCATCCTGAACCTGCGCGCACCGGGCATGCGCCTGATGGACATGACCCTGTTCGTCTGGACCTGGTTGATCACCGCCTTCCTGCTGATCGCGGTAATGCCGGTGCTGGCCGGGGTGGTTACCATGATGCTGATGGACATCAACTTCGGCACCAGCTTCTTCAATGCCGGTGGCGGTGGTGATCCGGTGCTGTTCCAGCATCTGTTCTGGTTCTTCGGGCATCCCGAGGTCTACATCATGATCCTGCCGGCTTTCGGCATCGTTTCGGTGATCATTCCGACGTTCGCCCGCAAGCGGCTGTTCGGCTATGCCTCCATGGTCTACGCCACCGCTTCCATCGCCATCCTGTCGTTTTTGGTGTGGGCACACCACATGTTCGTGGTGGGGTTACCGTTGGTGGCGGAGCTGTTCTTCATGTACAGCACCATGCTGATCGCAGTGCCGACCGGGGTGAAGGTGTTCAACTGGATCACCACCCTGTTCCGGGGTTCGATCAGCTTCGAGCCGGCGATGCTGTTCGCCATCGCCTTTGTGGTGCTGTTTACCATCGGTGGCTTCTCGGGGCTGATGTTGGCGATCTCGCCGGCGGACTTCCAGTACCACGACACCTACTTCGTGGTGGCGCACTTTCACTACGTGCTGGTGCCCGGCGCGGTGTTCTCGATCATGGCGGGGGTCTACTATTGGCTGCCCAAGTGGACCGGCCACTACCCGCACCTGCGGCTGTCCCAGTGGCACTTCTGGCTGTCGATGATCGGGGTCAATCTGACCTTCTTCCCGATGCACTTTTCAGGGCTTGCCGGCATGCCGCGACGGATTCCCGACTACTCGTTGCAGTTTGCCGACTTCAACATGCTCTCCAGTATCGGTGCCTTCATGTTCGGCTTCTCGCAGCTGTTGTTCGTGGTCATCGTGATCATGTGCGTGCGGGGCGGCAAGAAGGCGCCGGCCAAGGCCTGGGATGGCGCCGAGGATCTTGAATGGACGGTGCCGAGCCCGGCGCCTCTGCATACCTTCGAGCACCCGCCCCAGTATCGGCCGGTGGAGCACTGAGTCGGGAGTGTCGCCATGACGGACGTCGTCGAGGATCGCAGTCCCCAGGTTCGACGAACCGTGGTGAAGACTCTGGTGGTGCTGGCGGGGATGTTTGGCTTCGCGTTTGCCCTGGTCCCGCTGTATGACGTCTTCTGCCAGGTGACGGGGCTCAACGGCAAGACCTCGACCAGCGCTCAGACGCTGGTGCACGAAGAGGTCGATACCGAACGCACGGTGACGATGCAGTTCGTGACTCGTGGCAGTGCGGGACTGCCGTGGAAGCTGGAGGCCCACAGTCGCCAGGTTCGGGTTCACCCAGGGCAGAGCACGGAGGTGTATTTCACCTTTCGCAATCTGGGTGACCAGGCGCTGGTGGCAAGGGCGGTGCCCAGCGTGACCCCATCTCCGGCGTCGTTACATCTGCGCAAGCTGGCCTGTTTCTGTTTCGACAATCAACGGCTGGCGCCGGGGGAGAGCTTCGAGGCGCCACTGGTGTTTCAACTGACCCGCGATCTCCCCGAAGAGATCAAGACCGTGACCCTGGTGTACACGCTCTACCCGCAGGACCAGGGACCGGACGTGGCGGTGGCGACGGTGGCCGACGGCGCACCGGGCAGTGACAAGGGACGCCGACCGGCGTCTGGCGAAGATCCAGGAGGTGAAGCATGAGTGGTGGCAGCTACTACGTACCCGCGACCAGCAAGTGGCCGATCCTCGGTTCCCTGGCCATGGGCGTGATG
>NZ_JASHIT010000058.1:0-25257 GCF_030733595.1 Halomonas sp. MMSF_3323
CCCCCCCCCCCCGCGGCGACAACGATCAGTGACCGAGCGCCGCCTGCATTTCCTCGAAGGCTTCCTGGCCACCGATGTCCTCGTAGAACTGCGGCCACACCTCTTCCTGGGCGATGCGGATCCATTCATCCTCATCTTCCAGGGTGGCCACCTCGACCCCTTCGGCTTCCATGGCAGCGCGCGCCTCGGAGGCCTTGGTCAGCTGGAACTGCAGCGCGTACAGCTGCGCCTCCAGGCCGGCGCGATCGATGATCGCTCGCTCCTCGTCGGACAGACGCTCGTAGCTGCGCACCCCCATCACGATGGGCTGCAGCGAGTACTGGGCGTGAAGTTCGGTGAGGTGGTCCTGCACCTCGTGAAACTTCATGGTGCTGTTGACGATGTAGGGGTTGTCCTGGCCATCGATCACGCCCTGCTGCAGGCCGGTGAAGACCTCCGGCCAGGACATGCTGATGGGGCTGGCGCCCCAGGCCTCGTAGCTGGCCAGCATGATCTCGTTCTGCGGCACGCGAACCTTGAGTCCCTCGACGTCGGCGAGGGTCGTCACCGGCCGCTGGGAGTTGGTCAGGTGACGGAAGTTGGAGTACAGCCAGCTGACGATGTGCACACCGGCCTCTTCCTCGGCGATGGTGTTCCACCGATCGGCCAGGGGGCCGGTGGTGGCCTTGACCGCATCGGCGTGGCTACGCAGGGCATAGGGCATGGTCAAGGCGCCCAGACGCGCTGCGTAGGGCGTCAGGTTGCCGACACCGACCAGCGCAAAGTCCAGCTTGCCAATGCGGGTGTCCTGGATCATGCCGGTCTCGGAACCGAGCTGGCCGCCGGGGAACAACTCGACCTGCATCTCGCCGTCGGACAGCGATTCGACCAACTCCTCGAAGCGCTGGGCCAGGGCCCCCTGGTCGGAGTCCATGGGATCGCCCATGCCGACCTTGAAGGTCTTGGCCTCTGCGGCGGTGGCAGTGGCTGCCATGACGATGGCGGCGGTAAGTAGAGTCTTCTTGAACATTATTGTCACTCCGGATGTCTTGTTATTGCGTCGTCAGACGTGGCTCAGCGAGAGCCGAGCGCCTTGTCGGGTGTTGCCTCGGGGGGCTGCACCGCCTCATCCATGGCGGCGCTCATCAGCGCGACGATGTCGTCGCAGTCTGCTTGATCGAAGGTCAGCGGCAGGCGCAGATCACACAGGGTGGCGAGTACTCTGTCGGCGATCGGCAGCGCACGTGTGCCGGCCAGATAACCCCAGCTGTCGTAGCGGCTGGTGTAGTCCTCCGGCAAGGGTTTGCCATACCACTTCAGCGGAATGCCGCGGGCCTCGCAGCCCTCGACAAAGCGCGCAATGGTGTCAGCGCCCAGCGCCGGCAGGCGGAACTGGATGGAGCTGCCGACGAAGTCCTCCCTGGCGGGCCGGTCAATCAGGCACACCTCGGCGATATCGCCAAGACGCTGCTCCATGCGCCGATACAGCGAATTCCAGCGCGTCTTGCGGTGCTCCATCTCGGCCAGCTGAGGACGCAGGATGGCCGCCCGCAGATTGTCCATGCGGCCACTCATGTTGGGTGTCATCAGGCGCGTCTCGGCGAAGCTCTCCGGCGCGGGTGCGGCCAGGTGCCGATCGAACAGCATGTAGGAGCCGGACAGGATCACCGCACGCCGCATGACCTCGGCATCGGCGGTGGCCAGAAGCCCGCCCTCTCCGGAATTGATGTGCTTGTAGGTCTGGGTACTGAAGCAGCCTGCCTTGCCGAAGGTGCCGCTGGGTCGGCCATCGTAGGCCGCCCCCATGGTGTGGGCACAGTCTTCGATCAGCACGATGCCGTGGGACTCGCACACCGCGACGATGGCGTCCATGTCGCCGATATGGCCGCGCATGTGCGACAGCACAAAGAAGCCGGCACCGCTCTCGCGAGCGGCGCGATCCAGGTCGTCGGGATCGACGGTGGTATCGTCCAGGATGTCCACCAGTACCGCCTCGCCACCCGCCGCGACGATACTGCCGGGCACCGGCGACAGGGTGAAGGCGTTGCACAGCACCTTGTCGCCGGCCTCGAGTCCGCAGGCGCGCAGCGCCAGCTGCAACGCATAACCGCCGGAGGCGCAGGCCAGTGCGTAGTCGACACCCAGGCTCGCGGCGAACTCGGACTCCAGCAGGGCGGTCTCACCGGCCTCGCCTTCGGCCAGGTTGTAGCGATGCAGGCGACCGCTCTGGAGCACGGCCACCGCCGAGGCGATGGCGTCGTCAGAGATGGCTTCCTGCTGGGTGAAGGATTTGGCAAAACGGCGCATGGCTGGCTCCTCCGCTGGCGACTCAGTAACGAGCCTGACGGTGAACAGGGAAATCCCATTCCTGCTCGGGGAAGTACTTGGCCAGGCGCCAGTCACAGGCCCGGGCGTGGCCTTCCATGCCCTCGGTACGGGAAATCCGGGATCCCACGGCGCTGAAGGTCAGATTGGCCTCGACGCTCAACTGCTGGGTGGTCAGCACCTTCATGAACTTGTGGACATTGAGTCCACCGGAGTAACGCCCGGCGCGCTTGGTCGGCAGGATATGGTTGGTACCGGAGCACTTGTCACCGTGGGTGACGGTGCTGCCCTCACCCAGAAACAGCGAGCCATAGTTGCTCAGATGCTGCTTCCACCAGTCCAGATCCTCGCACAGCACCTGCAGGTGCTCGCAGGCGTACTGATCGCTGATCGCGACGATCTCCTCGCGGCTGTCGCCCACGATGACCTCACCGAAGTCGCGCCAGGCAGCGTGAACGATATCAGCGTTAGGCATGTCGTCAGCGACTTTCGGCAGAATCTCCATCACTTCGCGGGCGATCGCTTCGCTTGTGCTGAACAGCCACACCGGTGAATTCGGGCCGTGCTCGGCCTGGGACACCAGGTCGACGGCGATGGTCATCGGGTCGGCGGACTCGTCGGCGATGATCGCCGACTCGGTGGGGCCGGCAAACACATCGATACCCACTTCACCGAACAGCAGGCGCTTGGCTTCGGCCACGTAGGCGTTGCCGGGACCGACCAGGATATCGGCCTCGCGCCCGCCGAACAGGCCAAAGGCCATGCTGGCCATGGCGTGGACGCCGCCCATCTCGAGGATCATGTCAGCGCCGGCCACATGCATGGCGTAGGCCACCGCCGGGTTGATGCTGTCGCCCCGGGGCGGCGAACAGGCCACCACGTGTTCGACACCGGCGGCCTTGGCTGTGGCCACGCTCATCAGCGCCGAGGCGGCGTGAGCGTAGCGGCCGCCCGGCACATAGCAGCCGGCGCTGTGTACCGGCAGCACACGCTGACCGAGCAGCACGCCCTCTTCGGTCTCGATCTCGAAGGAGGTCAGGCTGTCACGCTGGGCCTCGGCAAAACGGCGGATCTGGCGGTGGGCGAAGTCGATGTCGTCCTTGACCGACTGGGGCACGCTGTCGATCAACTGACGTCGCTTGTCGTCGCTCAACACAAAGTCGCCGGTCCAACCGTCAAACTTCTCGGCGTATTCGCGCACGGCCGCCTCGCCGCGGGCACGAATATCCTCGAGCATGCCACGCACCGCTTCCGTCACGCGCTGGTCTTCGGCGGCAACGCCAGCGGCGGCCTCCGCCTTCTTGAGATGACGAATGGTCATTGTTGTCTCCGAATAACGTCGTCGAGGGCGCCCGAACTCAGCGGGCGCCTGCCCTGAAGCGTCCTGGGCTTATCCCTTGTAGTCAGGGAAACCGAAGGCATCGGGATAGCCGAACAGCGCAACGGCGCCGCCGGTGTGCAGGAAGACGACGTTCTCGTCCTGCTTGAAGTGGCCCTTGCGGATCAGGTCGATCAGCCCCGCCATGCCCTTGCCGGAGTACACCGGGTCCAGAAGGATGCCTTCGTGACGGGCCAGCAGGGTGACCGCCTCGATCATGCTGTCGGTGGGCACACCGTAGCCCTCACCCACGTAGTCGCAGTTGGCGACCACCTGGTCGCGGCTGACGACGCCGGACAGGCCGAGCTTGGCTTCGGTCTTCTGGGCCAGGGCAAAGACGTTGGCTTCCTGCTTGTCCTTCGGCGCACGAACGCCGATGCCGAGCACCGGGATGCCGGCGTTGCAGGCGCTGAGGCCGGTGACCAGGCCCGCCTGGGTACCGGCGCTGCCGGTGGCGTGGACCAGATGATCGATGCGCAGCCCCATGTCGTTGGCCTGGGCCAGCAGTTCCAGGGCGGCATTGACGTAGCCCAGAGCACCGATCTCGTTGGAGCCACCGCCAGGGATGATGTAGGGCTTCTTGCCTTCACTCTTCAGACGATCGGCCAGGCCTTCCATCTCGGCGGCCATGTCGGCACCGCCCGGGCGCTTCTCGACGCTGGCGCCGTGGAGCTGATCAAGGAAGACGTTGCCGTTGTAGTTGTAGTTGGAGTCCTCGCTGCCGGTACGGTCTTCCAGCAGAATGTGGCACTCGAGCCCCAGCTTGCAGGCGGCGGCCACGGTCTGGCGGGCGTGGTTGGACTGGGTGGCGCCCTGGGTAATGATGGTGTCGGCGCCCTGTTCCAGGGCGTCGGCCATCAGGAATTCCAGCTTGCGGGTCTTGTTGCCCCCGGTGGACAGGCCGGTGCAGTCGTCGCGTTTGATCCACAGGCGCGGACCGCCGAGCAGCTTGCTCAGGTTGTCCATGGGCTCCAGCGGAGTGGGCATATGGCCGAGACGGACACGGGGAAAACGGGACAGGTGCATACGGGCCTCCAGGCGAGTCATTGTTGGCATTGGCGTGCTCTCTTGACGACCTACGTCGAAAGACACAGCAGGCCTGAAGGCCTGCCCTCGAGCGATCGCTTCCAAGTTAAGCCTCGCCTGGAACATGAGACCAATGCCAAGTTGCTCGCCAGCTGTTAAATTTTTGCATAGCCACTGCTTAGCCCCGGCCGCTCCCCACCAAGGCAGACCAAAACACCAATGAAGATCGAATGGATAGAGGATTTTCTCGAGCTTATCGAAGCGGGCACCTTTTCCCAGGCGGCCGAACGGCGCCACGTCACCCAGCCGGCATTCTCGCGCCGTATCCGCCAGCTGGAAGAGTGGCTGGGGGTGGCGCTGATCGATCGCAGCGCCTCGCGCCTGGAGTTGACCGCCCACGCGCGGGCGTACGAGCCCCAATTGCGAGAGTGGCTGGCACGCCTTTACGCCATGCGCAGTCGTCTCAGAAGCGATGCCCGCCAGGGGCCCAGGGCCATTCTGACCACCCAGCACACCCTGACCGTCAGCTACCTGCCGCGTCTATTGCGCCACCTGCGTCATCACGCGCCTGAGGTGGGACTGCAGATCACCTCATCCGACCGCAGCCAGTGCATCCACGACTTCGAGCAAGGCAAGGCCGACCTGTTGCTGTGTTCAGAGCTGGAAGGGGCTCCCCTGTTCAGTGGCAGCGATAGCGTCGAGCGGCTGTCACTGGGCGTCGAACGGCTGTTGCCGGTGTGTGCGTCGGATCATCACGGTGGTCTCATGCACGAACTCGAGGAAGGTCAACGACTGCCCTTGATCGGCTACGATCCGGACAGCTTTCTTGGCCAGGCCCTGGCGACGCCTTACCTGCTCGATGCCCAACGCCACTACGAGATCGAGCTGGTCTGCGAGACCGCCTTCACCATCGGCATTCGCCAACTCGCCCTGGCCGGTCTCGGCATCGGCTGGCTGCCCCACGGATTGATCGAGGAAGACCTCGAGAGCGGCAAGCTGATTTCCTTGCAGGAAATCCTCGGCGGCCCCTATCTGGAAGTGGCTTGCTATCGCCATCGTGACGAGACAGCGGTGGCAGCCCCCCTGTGGCACCTGCTGGAAGAGCGTCCTCCCGCGGTCTAGCACTCCCCCCAGCTCGAAGTCCCTCGATCTCGCACCTCAGCCGCCCTGAGGCGCGGCAGACAGCGTCAGCTCGATGGCGTCGTGGCGCCAGTACTCGTCGTCGCAGTCGATGGCACGGCCGTTCTGGTCGTGGTTGATGCGGGTGATGCGCTGGGCGGGGCTGCCGCGTACCGCGTTGAGCGCGCCGGCGGCGTCGCTGGAAAGTACACAGGTGCCGAGCTCGTAGCTGACCCGCCCGACCCGGATGCCGTACTCGCGGCGGTATAGCTCTGTCAGCGATTCCCGCGCCAGATCGAACTCCAGGATGGCGGGAAAGCAGCGCGGCAACAGATGGTGTTCCACGTAGAGCACCCGGCGCTCATCCACCAGCCGGGCACGACAGATGCGGTAGACGCGCTCGCCTTCGGCGAGTCCCAGCCGGCGGGCAACCGTGACGGGCGCGATCACTTCCTCGGCACTGAGCAACAGGGTTCGGGCGCTGCGCTGCTGGGATCGCACCATCTCGTGAAACGGCAGGCAGGCCAGCAGGTCGTAGCGAAGCCGTGGCGGCGACACGAACCAGCCGCGCCGATTCTCGCGATACACGCAGCCCTCCGCCTCCAGCTCATTGAGTGCCTCGCGCAGGGTGATGCGGGTGGTCTGGAGGCGCGCCATCATGTCTCGCTCGCTGGGCAGACGGCGATCGCCCCGTGTCGAGGCCAGGCTCAGCAAGGGCGCAAGACGCTCACGCAGGCGATGGGCGGGTGAGGCGTCGTGCGAGGTGTCGTCAGGGACAGTAGGCAAGGCGGACTCTCGAAGCTCTGACCAGGATCGTCGCCGAGCGGCTTCCGGCGGCGTCCAGCTTTCTGGTATAGACCAAAGAAGGTTCAACGTAGTTTCAGCAGTCTAGTGGCAAGCCGGTGACAACGCGATGACAGTGCTCGAACGAGTCGGGTTTTTCTTCCTCCACCTGGCACATATGAACTGAGACGAGACTGCCACGCAACTGACACGAGGCTGTCACGCTAGCTCCTTAGGGTGATCGTCAGCGGAAACTGATCTAGACCAGAAAGGCGCATCGGTTTCCGTCGACTTCACGCCCCTGACCCGGAGACCCTCTCGTGATCGTCACTTCTCTGCGTTACCCGACCCTGACCGCCCTGGCCTGCGCTGGCCTGCTGTCCACCGCCGCCCAGGCAAACACCGCCGAGCTTGAGTCACTGATCGAGGCCGCCAAGCAGGAAGGCCGCGTCGACAGCGTCGGCATGCCCGACACCTGGGCCAACTGGAAGGACACCTGGGCCGACCTGGAAAGCGTCTACGGCCTGGCGCACACCGATACCGACATGAGCTCCGCCGAGGAAGTCGCCAAGTTCAAGGCCGAGGGCGAGAACGCCACCGCCGATATCGGCGATGTCGGCTTCGCCTTCGGACCGATCGCGGTGCAGCAGGGGGTGACCCAGCCCTACAAGCCCACCACCTGGGACGAGATCCCCGACTGGGCCAAGGACGAAGATGGCCATTGGATGCTCGGCTACACCGGCACCATTGCGCTGATGATCAACAAGAACCTGGTGGAAGAGGACCAGCGCCCGAGTTCCTTCGCCGACCTGCGCGAGGGTGACTACTCGGTATCAGTGGGCGCCGTGGGCCAGGCTTCCCAGGCCAACAATGCGGTACTCGCCGCCGCCTACGCCGCCGATGGCGACGAGGGCAACCTGGCCCCGGGCCTCGAGCTGTTCGCCGAACTGGCCGAGCAGGGCCGACTGTCGCTGGCCGACGTGTCCATCGCCAACCTGGAGAAGGGCGAAGTGGAAGTGGCCCTGCTGTGGGACTTCAACGCCTTGAACTACCGCGACCAGATCGACCGTGACGCCTTCGAGGTGGTAATCCCCTCGGACGCTTCGGTGACCTCCGGCTACGCCACCATCATCAACACCCACGCCCAGCACCCCAACGCCGCCAAGCTGGCCCGTGAGTACATCCTGTCCGATGAAGGCCAGTTCAACCTGGCCGAGGGCTACGCTCGCCCGATCCGCGCCGAGCACCTGACCCTGCCCGACGATATCGCCGCCAAGCTGCTGCCCAACGAGCAGTACGCCAGCGCCCGTCCGATCCAGGACTTTGCCGCCTGGGAACAGAGCGCCAAGGTGCTGCCGCGCCAGTGGCAGTCCGAGGTGCTGATCCACCAGCAGTGATCAAGCGCTGAGGACAGCCCCGCTACAACGATCGACCGCTGAAGACAGTGCCCACGAGGCCTGTCTTCAGCGCATTCCACGCCATTTCGCGACAGTGCCGCGCCCTGTATTGCCGCGCGGCCGGGAGTCATCATGACCAGACCCGTCATACTGGTGGTGCTGGACGGCCTCAATCACGCCGTCGGCCATCACGCCATGGGCCACTTGAGCGCCCTGGTGGAGGCCGGCCGCGGCTACACCACCCACCTCGACTGCGAGCTGCCGGCCATGTCTCGGCCGCTCTACGAGTGCCTGCTGACCGGTGATCGCCCGGTGGACTCCGGGGTAGTGCACAACGACATCGTGCGCCGTTCCCACGGCACCAGCCTGTTCGACCTGGCCCGCGGCCAGGGCCTTGCCACCGCAGCGGCGGCCTATCACTGGGTCAGTGAGCTCTACGTCAAGGCACCCTTCGAGCGCACCCGCGACCGCTTCCTCGACGACCCGGCGGCGGCCATCCAGGCCGGCATCTTCTACTGGCAGGACCACTATCCGGATGATCACCTGTTCAGCGACGCCGAGGCCCTGAGGCAACGCCACGCGCCGGACTTCCTGCTGGTTCACAGCATGAACATCGACGACACCGGCCACCGTCACGGCGGCGACTCGCCCCAGTACAGAAACGCCGCCCGCCACGCCGACATCGCCCTGGCCGACTACCTGCCACGCTGGCTGGCCGACGGCTGCCAGGTGATGATCACCGCCGACCATGGCATGAACGCCGATCGCTCCCACTCGGGCCTGCTGGAAGAAGAACGCCGGGTGCCGCTGTGGCTGTTCGGCGATGCCTTTGCCGACCCCGCCGGACGGGTCATCCGCCAGACCCACCTGTGCGGCACCCTGGCAAGCGTCCTCGGGCTCTCCCACGACAAGCCCTGGCATCCCGAGCTGCTGGCCGCGACCAACACTGCCAGCGTCGCATCCACCGCGAACGCCACCTGCAACGAGGAGGCCGGATCGTGAAGGCGCCCCTACCGGCCTGGCTGTGGCTTGTGCCTTTCGCCGTGATATTCACCGCCTTCCAGCTGGCGCCGATGGCCTGGGTCGCGATCAGCGCCTTCAACGTCAACGGCGACTGGGGCCTTGGCCACTTTCAGGAGATCGCCCAATCGGCGTTCTTCCGCCAGGCGATCTGGAAGAGTCTGACCATCTCGCTGGTATCCAGCGCCATCGGCCTGGTCATCGCCACCCTGACCTGCCACGCCCTGGTGCGTTCCGGCGGACGCCTGAGGCGAGCGATGATCGCCTTCACCAACATGACCTCCAACTTTGCCGGCGTGCCGCTGGCCTTCGCCTTCATCATCCTGCTGGGGGCCAACGGCGTGCTGACACTGGCGCTTCAACGACTCGGCATCATCGAGGACGTGCGTCTTTACTCCACCGGCGGGCTGATCGTCATCTACACCTGGTTCCAGATTCCGCTGGGCATCCTGCTGCTGTTCCCGGCCTTCGCCGGCCTCAAGGCCGAATGGCGTGATGCCGCCAGCCTGCTCGGCGCCGGGCGCATCGCCTACTGGCAGCGCATCGGCCTGCCGGTGCTGTGGCCGGCCCTGGCCGGCACCTTCACGGTACTGTTCGCCAACGCCATGGGCGCCTACGCCACCGTCTACGCGCTGGTCAACACCAGCTACAACCTGATGACCATTCGTATCGCCAACCTGGTGGCCGGCGACCTGTTCCTCGAGCCCAATCTGGCAAGCGCCCTGGCGCTGATCCTGGTGCTGCTGCTGGTGCTGGTCACCCTGGTCCAGCAGTGGCTGTTGAGAAGGAGTGTACAGCATGGCTCACGCTGAAACCCTGCCGGCTCACCAGGGGCCAACCGCAGCGTCGCTGTCGGCGACCTTCAATCCCTACGCCTGGATCGTCGGCAGCGTCTTCGCGGTGCTGGCCCTGCCGCTGGTGGCGACCCTGGGTTACGCCCTGGCCACCCGCTGGGGCGCAACTCTGGTCCCCGATGGTCTGACCCTGGCCTGGTTCGTGGAGCTATGGACCACCCCGCGCTTTGTGGCCGCCTTCGCCCGGTCGCTGGCCGTCGCCGTGGGGGCCCTGGCGCTGTCGCTGGTGCTGGTGATGCCGGTGGCCCTGCTGGCCCACACCCGCTATCCGTGGCTTGACCGCTGGATGAACACCCTGATCCTGATGCCCTTCGCGGTGCCCCCGGTGGTGTCCTCGGTGGGGCTACTCAAGCTCTACGCTGGCGGCCCGCTGCCGCTGGTGGGCACCCCCTGGATCCTGATTCCCACCTACTTCACCATCGTGCTGCCGTTCATGTACCGCGCCATTGCCAACAGCCTGCGTGCGGTGGACGTGCAAAGCCTGATGGACGCCGCCCAGCTGCTGGGTGCCGGGCCGCTTAAAGCCTTCTTTCTGGTCATCCTGCCCAACCTGCGTGGCGGGGTGCAGATCGCCATCTTCCTGTCGTTTTCGTTCCTGGTCGGCGAATTCGTCTTCGCCAACATGCTGGTGGGCACCCGCTTCGAGACGCTGCAGGTCTACCTCAACAATATGCGCGGCGCCAGCGGTCACTTCACCAGCGCCCTGGTGATCACCCTGTTCGCCTTTACCCTGATCCTGACCTGGCTGGGCAATCGCCAGGCCGAGCACACCATCACGGAGGCCACACGATGATGGCTGCCACCACACCTGCCACCCAGCGCGCCGCCCCGTCCACGGTCCCGTCCACTATTCCGTCCTCGGTCCAGACCACGGCCCCGTCAGCGCCAGGCCACCAGGAAAGCGGCAACGCGGTCTCGCTGAGGGGGCTGGCCAAGCGCTTCGGCGAGACCTCGGTGTTCGCCGACATCGACGCCGATATCGCGCATGGCGAGTTCATCACCCTGCTGGGGCCGTCCGGCTGCGGCAAGTCGACCCTGCTGCGGGCCATCGCTGGGCTGACCTCGCTGGACGCCGGCAGCATCCACATCGGCGGTGACGAGATCACCCGCCTGCCGCCCCAGCGGCGCGGGGTCGGCATGGTGTTTCAGCACTATGCGCTGTTTCCCAACCTCAAGGTCGCCGACAACGTCGCCTTCGGCCTGCGCATGCAGAAGGTCCCCGGTGACGAGCGCGCGCGCCGGGTAGACGAGGTGCTGCGCCTGGTCGAGATGCAGGACCAGGCGCACAAGTTTCCCCACCAGCTGTCGGGCGGGCAATGCCAGCGGGTGGCACTGGCACGCTCGCTGGTGGTGGAACCCAAGGTACTGCTGATGGACGAGCCGCTGTCGGCGCTGGACGCCCGCATTCGTCGACATCTGCGCGACCAGATCCGCGAGATTCAGAAGACCCTCGGCCTGACCACCCTGTTCGTGACCCATGACCAGGAAGAGGCCATGTTGATGTCCGACCGGGTGTTCCTGATGCACCAGGGGCGGATCCTGCAAAAGGACACCGCCGAGGTGCTCTACACCCGGCCCCGGGACGAAAACGCCGCCGGCTTCATGGGCCACTACTGTCTGCTCGACGCCGTCGAGGCCGCGCCACTGCTGGGCTTTCGCAGCCAGGCCGGGCGTGTCGCGCTGCGCCCCGAGGCGCTCTATCTCAGCGTGCAGGGCCGCCCTTTGGGTGGCGAGCGGCCGGCGCGGGTGGGACCGGGCGTCAGCGGTCGTGTGCGTCGACATCGCCTGCTCGGTAACATCGTGCGCTACGACATCGACTGCGATGGCACCAGCCTCGCCGTCGATACCCTCAATCGCTCCGCTCGCAGCCTGCTGCCCGCCGGCTGCGAGGTGACGATCCACGTCGATCTCGACGAGGTCCAGGAGCTGGATGCATGAACGACCTGACGAGCCCTGTCACCATGACCACTGACGCCTGCCACGGCGACGCCGCCAAGGCCCCCGACGCGCCCATGACCCTGGCCCTGTTCGATCTCGACGACACCCTGCTCGACGGCGACATCACCGGACTATGGAGCCAGTGGCTGATCGATCTCGGCTGGATCGAGGACGGCGACGCCTACCGCGCCGCCTTCGCCGAGCATATGGCCGCCTACGCCGCCGGGACGCTCGACATGGAAGCCCATCTGGCGCTGTTGCTGACGCCGCTGGCCGGCCGCAGCGAGGCCGACGTCAGGCAACAGGTCGACGCCTTCCTCGAGGCCGAGGTGGTGCCCCGGCTCTTCCCCCAGGGCCACGAACGCCTGGCCTGGCACCGTGACCAGGGCCATCGGGTGGTGATCATCTCGGCCTCGCCGATCCACGTGGTCGGCCCGCTGGCCGAGCGTCTCGGCGCCGATCAGGCGCTGGCCACCGCCCTCGAACTCGACTCGCGCAGGCGCTACACCGGCAAGGCCGAGGGCATCCGCACCTTCCAGGGCGGCAAGCTCGAGGCGCTGTGCGAGTGGCTGGCCGAACACACTCCGGTGGAGAGCTTCGGCTACTCCGACTCGCGTAACGACCTGCCCCTGCTGGAATTCGTCGACCGTCCCTTCGCCATCAACCCGGACCCGACGCTTGACGCCACCGCCCGCGAGCGCGGCTGGCCGGTACAGTGGTGGCGGCAGGTCGACTGAGCGTGGAGGCACCGGGCGGAAGAGGTTAGGCTGTTACCTACTTTCTAATCTACAACGAGCCGTCCGTATGACCTCTCCTGCCACCATCGCCCTGCTGGGCACCGGTATCATGGGCCTGCCCATGGGCCGTCATCTGATCCGTGCAGGCTTCCCCCTGCGTGCCTGGAATCGCAGCATCGACAAGGCAGCCCCGCTGGGCGAACTTGGCGCCACTCTGGCCGAGACACCCATCGAGGCAGCGGCAAACGCCCAGGCGGTGGTGATGATGGTAAGTTCGGGCGCGGTATGCGAGACGCTGCTGTTCGGCGACGACGGCATCGCCCGTCAGTTGTCTCCCGGTACCCTGCTCATCGTGATGTCGACCATTGGCCACAGTGAAGCAATCGCCTTGGCCGAACGCTGTCGCGAGCTTGGCCTTGGCTGGGTGGACGCCCCGGTCTCCGGCGGCGAAAAGGGCGCGCGCGAAGGATCTCTTTCGATCATGGCCGGAGCAGACGCCGCCGATTACGACAGGGCAAAGCCCATTCTCGAGGCCATGGGGCATCCCCTGCATATTGGCCCGGCAGGCAGCGGCGCCCTGGCCAAGCTGGTCAATCAGTTGACGGTGGCCAGCACCATCGCGGCGGTGTCGGAAGCCCTGGTGCTGGCCGAAGCCGGCGGCGCCGACCCCGCCAAGGTGCGCCAGGCCATGCTGGGGGGCTTCGCCTACTCGCGGATTCTCGACCAGCATGGCCAACGCATGCTGGACGGCGACTTCGCGCCCGGCGGCCCGGCAAGGCATCAGCTGAAGGACACCCGCGCGGCCTGCGACGTCGCCCGGGAACTCGGCCTCGACTTGCCGCTGCTTGAGTTGACCGACCGCCTGTTCGGCGATCTGGTCAACGCAGGTGGTGCCGACCTCGACCACAGCGCCCTGCTGCTCGAGGTCCGGCGACGCAACGGCATGGACGCCGGCGAACTCGACCGCAACGGCTGACGGACGGCGAGCCCGCCTGGCGTTATCGGCTATTGGCTGAACGGCTATTGGCTGCTCGGCGCATGGCCATCCTCCCCCTGCCCCTCTTCCAGGCGCTCGACGATAAAGGTCGCCATGGCAGCCGCGGCCGGCGACAGGCTGCGACCGGCCAGGCGCACCAGGCCCACCTGGCGCTCTACCACCGGGCACTCCAGCGGAACGAACCTCAGCCGCTCGTACTCCTCGGCAAACGCCAGTCGCGGCAGGGTGGTGATGCCGAGCCCCGCCACCAGGCTGGCGGTCAGCGAGATCATGTTGGAGATAAAGAAGGTGGGACTCGCCAGCAGCGCCTCGGCCTCGGTGCCCTCGAGCAGCCGCGAGGTACCGTTGCCGATCAGGGTCTCGCCGGCAAGCTCGCGCCAGTGCAGGCTCTCGCGCCCGGCGAAGGGATGGTCATCGCGACATACCACCCCCACCTTGTCGCGCAGCAGTGGGGTAAACGCCAGGGCGTCATCAGGCTGCCACAGGCTGGATAGCCCGATATCCACCTCCCCCCCCAGCACCTGCTCGCGCACGAAGTCGGCGTTGCCGTCGTGCAGCGCCACGCGGATGCCCGGATAGCGCTCGACGAACTCCGACAGCAAGCTCGGCATCAGGCGGCTGGCCACCGACGGTACCGCTGCCATGTCCAGATGCCCCGCCTGACGCTCGACCTGGGCGAGCAGGTCGCGGCTCAGGCGATCATGCTGGAGGATCAGCTCGCGAAAGCGCGGCACGCAGTACTCGCCGAAGGGGGTGAGGCTCGCCTGGGCACCCTTCTCGAACAGCGCCTCGCCAAGGCGCGCTTCCAGCTCGCGCACCGCCATCGACACCGCCGGCTGGCTGCGGTGAAGCTGGCGCGCGGCGGCATGAAAGCCGCCGTGGTCGACGATGGCCAACACGTAGCGCAGCGGCTGGATCTTGAGGTCGGGGAGCATGGCATTTCCTCACACGGGCCGTCACACAGGCCGTCACACAGACAGGCGGTAAGTCTTACTTATCATATGCTCGTTATTATTGATTATCTTTATTTTGATGGCTCTCCTAGGCTGTGTCGCATTCGTCACAGGAGGTCATCATGTCTCAGCAGTCAGCCTACCCACTCTTTATCGACGGCCAGTGGATCGACGGCGTCGACCAGATCGAGAACCGCAGCCCGTCGGATACCAGCGACCTGATCGGCGTCTACGCCCAGGCTTCGACCGAGCAGGTCAAGGACGCCATCGCCGCCGCCCGCCGGGGCGGCCGCGAATGGGCCAAAAGCGGCCTGGAGCAGCGCTACGGCGTGCTGATGGCGGTGGGCGACGAGCTGATGGCGCGCAAGGCCGAGCTCGGCGAGCTGCTGGCCCGTGAAGAGGGCAAGACCCTGGCCGAGGCCGTCGGCGAGGTCCACCGCTCCGCCCAGTTCTTCCACTACTACGCCGCCGAGGTGCTGCGCCAGATCGACGAGCGCGCCGAGTCGGTGCGCCCCGGCGTGGAGGTGGAAGTCCGCCGTGAGCCGGTGGGGGTGGTCGGCGTCATCAGCCCCTGGAACTTCCCCATGGCCACCGCGGTGTGGAAGATCGCCCCGGCGCTGGCCTTCGGCAATGCCGTCGTGTTCAAGCCGGCCAACCTGGTCCCGGGCAGCGCCTGGGCGCTGACCGAGATCCTCAGCCGCCAGGCGCTGCCCGCCGGCACCTTTAACCTGATCATGGGGCCGGGCTCGAGCGTCGGCGACGCCCTGATCTCGAGTCCCGAGATCAACGCCCTGACCTTTACCGGGTCGCTTGAGGTCGGTCGCCGGGTGGCCGGCGCCACCGCCGCCAACCTGGTCAAGTGCCAGCTCGAGATGGGCTCGAAGAACGCGCTGATCGTGGCCGACGACGCCGATCTCGACCTCGCCGTGGAGGCCGCCTTCAACGGCGCCTACTCCGGCACCGGCCAGAAGTGCACCGCCTCGTCGCGCTTGATCGTCACCGAGAAGGTCCACGACGCCTTCGTCGAGCGACTGATCGAGCGCCTGAAGCAGGTACGTGTCGGCCCCGCCCTGGAAGACGGCGTGCACATCGGCCCGGCGGCCGACGCCCGCCAGCTTGCCTCCAACCTGGCATGGGTCGAGCGCGCCCAGGCCGACGGCGCCCGGCTGGTGTTCGGCGGCGAGCGCGTCAGCGCGGCAAGCGACGGCTACTTCATGGCACCGGCGCTTCTGGTGGATACCACCAACGACATGGCCATCAATCGCGAGGAGGTGTTCGGCCCGATCGCCTGCGTGATCAAGGTCGCCGACGCCAACGAGGCCATCGAGGTGCTCAACGACACCCACTTCGGCCTGACCGCCGGCATCATCACCGACTCGCTGAAGCTTGCCAGCGAGTTCAAGGCCCGCGCCGAGACCGGCTGCGTGATGGTCAACCTGCCCACTGCGGGCACCGACTACCACGTGCCCTTCGGCGGCCGCAAGGCGTCGAGCTTCGGCCCCCGCGAGCAGGGCCGCTACGCCCGCGAGTTCTACACCGTGGTCAAGACCTGCTACGTCAAGGCCTGAGGAGAGACGTCATGTCCCGAGAAATGCTGACCGTCGACGGCCTGCAGTACTCCAACTGGTCGCGGGAGATCTTCGAGCAGATGCGCGAGGGCGGCCTGGACGCCGTCCACGCCACCCTGGTCTACCACGAGACCACCCGCGAGACGCTGTCGCGCCTGGGCGAGTGGAACCGCCGCTTCGAGGCCCATGCGGACCTGATCATGCCGGTGCGCGGGCCCGGCGATATCGCCAGGGCCCAGGCCAGCGGGCGCATCGGGGTCTTTCTCGGCGCCCAGAACTGCTCGCCCATCGAGGACGATATCGACATGGTCGAGGTGATGCGCGATCTCGGCCTCTTGATCATGCAGCTCACCTACAACAACCAGAGCCTGCTGGCCTGCGGCTGCTACGAGGCAGAAGACAGCGGTATCACCCGCTTCGGGCGCCAGGTGATTCGCGAGATGAACCGGGTCGGCATGGTCATCGACATGTCCCACAGCGCTGAGCGCTCGACCCTCGAGGCCATCGAGCTGTCGAGCCGTCCTGTGATCATCTCCCACGCCAACCCCGAGAGCTTCCACCCGGCCAAGCGCAACAAGTCCGACCGGGTACTCAGGGCCATCGCCGAGTGCAACGGCCTGCTGGGCTTCTCGGCCTACCCCTTCCACCTGCGCAACGGCCCGGACTGCACCCTTGCCGAGTACTGCGAGATGATCGCCCGCACCGCCGACCTGATGGGGGTCGAACACCTGGGCATCGGCACCGACCTGTGTCAGAACCAGCCCACCTCGGTGCTCGACTGGATGCGCAACGGCCGCTGGTCCAAGGACATGGACTACGGCGAGGGCAGCGCCACCAACGCCGGCTGGCCGCGGCCACTGGCCTGGCTCAAGGACAGTCGCGACTTCCCCAACCTGATACAGGGCCTGCGCGACGTCGGCATGAACGAGGACGAAGTGGCCGGCATCATGGGCCGCAACTGGGTGGCGCTGCTGGAGCGCGCCGCCACGCCTCAGGGGATCGCCAAGGTCGCCTGAGGCGGCACTCGGAACAGCCCCCGACCAGTCCTCGACCAGCCCTCGACCAACCCTGGACCAGCCATCCGTCAGCCACCGACCCGCCGGCATCCCAGATTTCAACAACAACCGAATGCCTGCGGCCATCAATCACCATAACAGGCACCGCCCCGACGGTGCCGCACGCCAGAGGTTCATGCCATGACCACCTCCACCACCGGCACCTCGTCACCCGCCGATCGCTCGGCGCCAGCCACCGGGGACTTGCCCGCCGGCCAGTATCGCCTGGGCGACCCCGTCGTGCTCTGTCTCAGTATCGGTTTCATCCTGCTGTTCGTTGGCCTGTCGCTGTACGACATCGACGGCGTCGCGGGGGCCATCGGCACGGGCTTCGCCTGGACCGCCAAGGCGCTCGGCAGCTACTTCCAGATCCTCTTGCTGCTGACCTTCTTTATCGCCATGGGGCTGATCGCCACCCCGGCGGCGAGTGCACGCATCGGCAACACCCGCACGCCGGAACTGTCCACCTTCAAGTGGGTGTCGATCATCATGTGCACCCTGCTGGCAGGGGGCGGGGTGTTCTTCGCCGCCGGCGAGCCGATCTACCACTTCGTGGTCACGCCGCCGGCCTTTGCCGGCAGCGCGGCCATCGAGGCCGGCAGCGACTCCGCCATCGCCCCGGCCCTGGCCCAGTCGTTCATGCACTGGGGCTTTCTGGCCTGGGCGGTGCTCGGCAGCCTGACCGCGGTGGTGCTGTCCCACGCCCACTATGACAAGGGCCAGCCCTTGCAGCCGCGCACCCTGCTCTATCCGGTACTCGGCGAGCGGCTGATGAAGGGCCCGCTGGGCGGCGTGGTCGACGCCCTGTGCGTGATTGCGGTGGTGGCCGGTACCGTCGGGCCCATCGGCTTTCTTGCCACCCAGGTCAGCTTCGGTCTGCATGAGCTGTTCGGCGTGGCCAACACCTACATGACCCAGTTGATCATCCTGATCGGCCTCGGCGCGGTCTACGTCACCTCGGCGGTTACCGGCATCGACAAGGGCATCCAGATCCTGTCGCGCTTCAACGTCTTCCTGGCGCTCGCCATCGCCGCGGTGATCTTCCTGTTCGGGCCGACGCTGTTCATGGTCAACGCCTTCACCCAGGGCTTCGGCGAGTACCTGACGTCGTTCTTCGCCATGTCGACGATGACCGCCCAGAGTGCGCCGGACTGGTGGATGCAGTGGTGGACGGTGTTCTTCTTCGCCTGGTTCATCGGCTACGGCCCGCTGATGGCGATCTTCGTCGCGCGCATCTCCAGGGGCCGCACGATTCGCCAGATGGTGCTCACCGTGGCGGTGCTGGCACCGGTGGCCACGGCCATCTGGTTCACCCTGCTGGGCGGTTCCGGCATCTTCTACCAGATGACCGGAGCCATCGACCTGACCGAGGCGCTCAACAACTTCCAGTTCGACGTGGCTACGCTGACCGTGGCCCAGGCGCTGCCCGGCGGTACCGTCATGGCGGTGGCGATCCTGGTGTTGACCACCATCTTCGTCGCCACCACCGGTGACTCCATGAGCTACGCCATCGCCGTGGTCGGTGCCGGCCACGACGAGCCGAGCCCTCTGGTTCGTGCCTTCTGGGGCATCGCCATGGCGCTGATGGCGGCTATCCTCCTGTACATGGGCGCGGGGCAGATCAGCGCCCTGCAGCAGTTCATCGTGCTGACCGCCATCCCGGTGTCGCTGGTGCTGCTGCCGTCGCTGTGGACCGGCCCCCAGGCCGCCCTCGCCATGGCCCGCGCCCAGGGCATCACCAGCCACAAAGCCAGCGCTACAGGGGAGGCCTGAGATGAGACGCGAAGACCTCGCCAGCCGCCTTTCCGACGTCGAGCAGCGCCTGCGTCTGCGCGCGCCCGACGAGGTGATGCAGCTCGATCGCCTGGGCAGCCTGCACGCCAGCCGGCTGAGCTTCGTGCGTAGCCTGGTGCGCCAGATGGCGCGCCAGCGCTGGCAGATCAGCACCACCCGCTTCGAGCTCGACGCCGAAGGCCACGGTGTCGCCATCTATCGTCTGCAGACGCCCCAGGCCCGCTACCATGGGGTGATCTTTTCCCAGCCACTGGACGACGCCGCCCGCTCCGACCGGGTCATCGCCGAGGCCTGGGACGTCACCTTCGGCGTGGTCGAAGGTGACGTGGACGACTCCCTGCTCGAACAGATGGCCGCCAATGTGCCGCTGCAGGAGGCCGGGCGCCAGCATCCACGTCTGCTGGTGCTGTCCCGGGCCAACCGCAGCCTCAGAAACTTCGCCGCCTTTCTCGACGCGCTGTGCGCCGGGCGCCAGCCCGACCCGGCCTGGCTGACCCGGGTCGGCTATCTGTATCGCACCACCGCGGTCTACGGAAACGGCAAGTTCGGCATCGCCGACTTCGATCGGCTGAAGCACAACCCGGACTTCCAGCGTCCCTTCTCGGCCCAGATGCTGGCGGTCTACCTGCTGCGCCACTTCTCCATCGAGCAGATCGAGCATATGGCCCGTGCCCGGGCGCCGGGCAGCGCCGTCGCCATGGCAGCGCCGCTGCGCCGCTATCTGGGCATCGGCAATTCCACCGGACTGGGCATGGCGCCCTTTCTGATCAACCACCCGCAGCTGATCCAGCGCTGGGTCGAGAGCCGCGAGAAGGCGCTGGCCCAGGTCAGTGGTCAGGTCCCTGGTGAACCGGAGCGACAGCGCCTGGTGGCGCTTGTCGCCCGGGCCGAGCGCCACCTGGCCCAGACCGTGACCGAGGATAGCGAGCAGAGCGCGCGCAACCGCGAGACCGCCAGCGCCCTGCCGGCGGTGCGCGCCTGGCTCGAGCAGGTACCACTGGCCGAGGAGCTGTGGCAGGAGTTGATCGACTGGAGCCGCCAGACCCTGAGCCTGGAAGCCCAGGAGCTGATCCACACCCTGCTGCTTGAGCTCTACCCGGAGATCGTCGATCCCTTCGAGGACCAGATGGGGGTCGAGGAGGGCCTGGAGCTGACCCCGGACATGCCGCTGGTCAGACTCAAGCAGTTGATCGAGACCCACTACGACTGGGCCCTGCGTCATGACTTCGGCGACCCCGAGGAGCGCTACTGGTTCTGGTATCGATCGGTCGAGAAGGAGGAGCCGCGCCTGGGCGTGCGCGACGTCGAACCCGGCGCCGACCGTGAACTGAAGCTCGCCATCGCGCCTCGGGTGGCCGATACCCATGGGGTCATCGACGACTTCCTCAGCGCCCATCCGCGCGCCCTGGTGGTGGAGTTCCTGATTCACCACCCGCGTCACAAGGACATCATCCGGCGCATCCAGAGCATGGCCGAGACGCCCTTCGGCGAGATCCGCGCCAACCTGTGGGCCCGCGAGATGAAGCCAATGCACCTGCTTCGCACCAAGCTGTCGTTCTTCGGCGCCAGTCGCTTCGATCCCAAGTCCGATCGCTGGGTGCGCATCACCCTGTTCCAGGGCGCACCATTGGTCGAGGAGCTCAACGCCGAGCCCAGCGACCTGATCGACTTCGACGACTGGAGCTTCCCGCTGGAGCCCGACCAGGACGCCGCCGGCACGCTCAAGGAAGCCGATGCCCAACCCCGCCAGCACGCCGGAGCCAACTCATGAAGGTGTCTTACAACGAACTCCAGGGACTCTGCCGCAAGGCCTTCCAGGCCATGGGCTTCGAGGACGGAGACGCCAGCGACGCCGCCGACATGGTGGCCTGGATGCAGCTCTACGAGCTCGGTGGACTGGCGGCGCTGGGACGAGGCCTCGACTTTCTGCTCGCGGATCAGGGCGAGCGCCCCCCGGAACTCGTCTACTCGGACGGCGACCTGGCGGTGCTCGACAGCCACGGCGCCAGCGTGCTCAAGAGCTCGACCCTGGCACTGGAGCTGGGCTTTGCCAAGGCCCGGGCGCGAGGCCTTGCGGTGATCAAGATCCGCCACTGCCACAACCGCCAGTTGATCATGGGCTACCTGGCGCGGCTGGCCGGGCGCGGGATGAACGTCACCGCCTTCTGGCGCAATGCCCAGGCGCCTGACGGTGAGGCCCGGACCGCTGGCGCAGAGCAGGCGGCAGCCACCCCGCTGATCGAGCAGGTGGTGGGCTTTCGTGCGGGAAGTTCGGTGCCGGAGATCCGCGTCTACGCGGTGCACGAGGTGCCCGAGGAAAACGAACCCAACGACGGGGTGACGCTGATCATGGCCAACCACGTGGACCTGCTGCCGTCGCTGCGCTCCGAGTATCAGCTCGACCTGCTGGCCCGTCACCAGGAGTCCGACCTGCTGGCTTGCCGCGAGCGTGCCATGCAGCAAGGCATCGAGGTCGACGACGGCCTGTGGGCGCAGCTCAAGGCGCTGGCCACCCGGCTGCTGGTGGAGTCTACCGAGGCCTCTCGCAGCGGCGCCGGCGCCGGCACCCACGACAACGACTGACACACAACCCTCACCCCTTGGCACTCTACTTTGCCCTACTACCCCCGACTTCCAACGTTCGAGGATACCCCATGGTTCACCCGGTCAAGACCGAGCTGTTCGCCTCCCGCGCCCCACTGTCCTGGGCCAGCGTCGGCAACGGCATCCTGTTCACCGCCCAGATCCCCATCGACAAGAGCGGCGAGGTGGTCGACGGCGGCATCGAGGCCCAGACCCGCCAGACGCTGGACAATCTGGTACACACCCTCACCTGCGCCGGTGGCGGCGTTGAATCGCTGACTCAGGTATTGATCTACGTGACCCGACGCGAGGACCTTGCCACGGTCAACCGGGTCTACGCCGAGTACGTCAGCGAGCCCTACCCCAACCGCGCGGCGGTGATCGTCTCTGGCTTCGCCCGGGAAGAGATGCTGGTCGAGATGGTGGCCTACGCAGCGCTACCGGTGACGCCCTAGGGCTTGTCTGAAAAGTGCCTGCGCTCGGTAATACGGCGTTAAAAATCGGATCAAAATGCTCATTTACACCACGTAAACTGCGCTTTCTCACCGATTTTTGCCTTGTCTAACCTTCGCTCGTCGACTTTTCGGACAGCGCCTAGCCGCCTATTGCACCGTGCCGCCGACGGCGTAAATGGCCGAACCCCCGACACCAACGAGCCCTCCGATGGAGGGCTCGTCGCATGGTGGGCTCGTCGCATAGCGGGCTTTCACGCCTCTCGTCTTCCCCCCGCGGGAGGTCGACTCCGCCGGTGCTATTTCTCGAAGTAGCGGGCCCACAGCGCCTGGTAGTCGCCGTCGTCCTTGAGCCCCTGGATGGCCTCGCTGAACGCGACGGCCAGTTCCCGATCGCGCTGGCGGAAGGCGGCGCCGACGCCGGGCCCGTAGATCGACTCGGGGCCGGTCACCAGCTCGCCCTTGCGCGCAAAGCGCTCATCACTGAACAGCCGCTCCTGGGCCAACGGGAAGGCGGTAAAGACCAGGTCCAGCCGGCCGGTAAACATGTCGTTGACCACGCCGCCGGAGTCCGAATAGCGACGAATGTCCGCCTCGCCGTGGTAGGTGGTCACGTACTCGTCCTGGATGGTGCCTTGCTGCACACCGATGGTCATCTCCGACAGGTCGCCTTCGGGATCGATCTCTGCGTCGGCCTGACCGACCCACACCGAGGGCACCTGATAGTAGGGATCGGAGAACAGCACCTGTTTCGCGCGTTCCTCGGTGATGTTCATGGCCGAGGCGATCAGGTCGTACTTGCGCGCCAGCAGCCCCGGAATGATGCCGTCCCAGCCCTGCTCGACCCACTCGCACTGGCGCTGCATGCGCTCGCAGGCGGCCTCGACCAGCTCGACCTCGAAGCCGGTCAGGCTGCCGTCGGGCAGCTTTTCCTGGTACGGCGGATAGGGCACGTCGACACCGATGCGCAGCGGGCGATCATCGGCCTGGGCGGTGGTGGCAACAGCGGCGCTGGCGCCAGCAAGGGCCATCGCCAGGCCAAAAGAGGCAGACAGCAAAGCGTTAATTTTCATGGTCGTTTCTCGCTCTATTGTGATTGTGTGGTCAGGTGATCGGAGGGCGCCAGTGCCAGCTCGCCCAAAGTGATGGAGGTCAACGGTGGGCGAATGCGGTAGTAGCCGACCTCGTCCATGTCGCGGCCCTGCTCGCGGGCCATCAACCGCGACACATTGGTGCCGCATAGCCGTCCCTGGCAGGGGCCCATGCCACAGCGGGTGAAGGCCTTGAGCTGGTTGGGCCCGGCAGGCCCCGCTCCCAGCGCTGCCTTGAGCTGGGCCCGGCTCACCCCTTCGCAGCGACAGATCAGGGTCTCGCCGGGCTGTCGCTCGACCCAGTCCGCCGGTGGGGTGAACAACGCATCCAGCAGACGTCGACCGGACAGATCCTGGCGGCGTCGACGCCTCAGCGCGGCGCTTTCCCTGGCGACCGCCCGGCGGTTATCGGCGTCTGGTATCGGCGCCGCGGCGCCTTTTGCATCGGCTGTCGTGTCCAGCGGGTCAGCCATCAGGTCGTTCAGCACGGCCAGCGCCGCCAGTCGCCCTTCGCGTTCGGCGTTCACAGCGCCGCCGATGCCACCGCCGTCACCGGCCAGCCACACCCCCGGGCGCACCGACAGGTCGTCGCGACGATCGGGCACGAACGCCTGCTGCGCCTCCTGCCAACGGTGCTCGATGCCCAGCCCTTGGGGGAGCTGCGGCTCGGGCACCACCCCCATATGGGTCAACAGCCAATCGGTCTTGAACTTGTGCTCGTCGCTGTCGCCACGCCGGCGATAGCGCACCCCGGTCAAGCGCTGGTCACCCTCGGCAGCCAGCGACTGGACGCCACGCACGATCGGCACCCCAGCGCGCCTCAACGCCGCCAGCATGCGCGCGCCCTTGGCGAGGTAGCCGCGAGCCCGCCAGGCCCTGAGCGGGTGACGCAGGGTCCGCGCCAGTCCCAGGTTCGGCGCCGTATCGAGGATCATCCGGGGCGGGCAGCCGGCGTTGAGGTACTGCCAGGCCAGCAGGTACAGCAGTGGCCCGTTGCCCGCCAGCACCGGCGGCCCCTCGGTCAGCAGCGCGCCCTGCTTCATCAGGATCTGGGCGGCGCCGGCTTGCATCACCCCAGGTAGCTGCCAGCCGGGGAAGGGCCAGCCCCGCTCCATGGCACCGGTGGCGATGATCAGACGCTCCGCAACCAGTTCCCGGCTGATGCCATCGTGCCCCCGCACGCCTAGCCGATGGGCGTCGTTCAGGGCGTCGTTCAGGGCATCGCCCAGCGCCTCGATCCACCACACCCGCGTGCCCGGGCGATAGTCGATCTCGCCCCGCCTGGCGGCATCCAGGAAGGCGCCGACCAGGGCCCGACCGCGATGGTAGTCCTTGCCCATAACGGCGGCGTCGAGCTGGGGCTGGTCGAGATCGCGATAGATCTGCCCGCCCGGCGCCCTGGCCTGATCCAGTACCAGCGCGCGCAGGCCGGCCTCGGCCAGTCTCAGGGCCGCCGCCATGCCGGCAGGGCCGGCGCCGAGCACCACCACTCGGGCGCGGTCCTTGCTGCCGTCGGTGGCGTCGGTGACGTCGGTTTCCTTCGGCTCACAGGTCTGCATCGTCGCGCCCCCTTAGGTCGTCACCACTGGCATGGTTGGTGGTGTCCAACCGGGAAGCCGTCGCTGTCTCTTCGTCGAGCTGACGGCGTACCCGCATGCCCTGCTCCACCGTGACCAGACAGCCCTGCCGATTGGGGGCATCGTCGATGGTAATCAGGCAGTCGTGGCACACCCCCATCATGCACAGCGGCGCGCGATGGCCACCGGCGGCGTGGCGGCGGTAGCCAGCAGCGCCCTGGTGCATCAGCACCGCGGCCGCCACGCTAAGCGTCGAGGGCACCTGGTATGGTGCGCCGTCGATGGTGATGGTGACCTCGGGTGTGGCCGTGGCCCTTTCATGCCGCTTGAGCATCGAAGCGTCCTCCCGAGAAGAGCGGATAGCGCTCGGTGAGCCGATCATCGTCCAGCGCTGCGGCCAGCTCATCGGCGTGAAAGGCGGCCAGGGTGATGCCGCTGTGGCAGCTCAGGTTGTAGGCCCCGGGATAGCGCTGCGAGGCCTCGTAGACGGGGCAGCCGTCCGGCGTCATGATCCTCAGCGCCGCCCAGCTGCGCACCAGCCGCGCCGACGCCAGATCGGGATAGATGGTCACCGCCCGCCGCGCCAGGGCGTGCAGGGTATCGAGGGTGACCCGGGTGTCGTGGCCGACGT
>NZ_JASHIT010000059.1:0-24823 GCF_030733595.1 Halomonas sp. MMSF_3323
CGCTCAGCGCCGATGGTAGTGTGGGGTCTCCCCATGCGAGAGTAGGTCATCGTCAGGCATTTATTCAGAAGAAGCCCGGTTATCGAGAGATAATCGGGCTTTTTCATATGCATGGGAAGACCCCTCTCTTTATATGTGGGGCCGCGCCGATAACCCCCTCGGCGCGGTCCGGCCGCTCGCAAGCTCGCGTCGTTCGTCCCCCCTTGCAGCTTCGCTGCAAACCCTGGGGTGACTCACCCCCATGCGACTACCCTGTCGGGAACAGGGGAGAACCGCCGCAGGCGGGCCTTGAGGAACGAAGGGCGAGTCTCGGGGATGAGACGAGTAGAAACATTGTTACCTTGGTGGCGTCATCCGGCAGTCTTCAGGGGCAGAGCGGCGCCTTGGGCGGGCGCTGTAGATCAGAAGGTCGGCCCGTCCGTCAGGTATCGATTCAAAAGAAGGCCCAATTCCGAGAGGAGTTGGGCCTTCTTTTGTGTAAAGAGTCGCACCCGCGCCACCGGTGAGCGCCATCGCCTGGACGTTTGCGTGCCGGATGCGCTGCACCCGGGACAGGGCTACCTCGATAGCCTGTTCGCCATCAGCCCCTCGCTGTGAGGGGGCGACGGCTAGCTGCCGCCGCGGATTGAGCGTTGCATCAACGACTATCAGGCACGACTTGTACAGGCCTGTCTTCCCAGTCTGTGCTGTTTGGCGGCGAGGACCAGGGCAGTGTGGGGTGGCCAGCAGCATGTCAGCTCATCGAGCAGCTAAGCCAGCGCTATCACCGGAATCTTCCACCAGAAGGGGAGAGTCGGCGACCGACAAACCTGATTTAGGCTTGTGCGATACGCGGGTTGAAGCACGGCGGCAGGACCTCCATCTTGTACAAGCACGTGACAGATAGAGTCGATTGTCTAATTTATCGATCCATGGAGGATGTCATGACGCAGCAAGTGGAAGGCAAACGTGTCGCGATTCTCGCCACCCACGGTTTCGAGGAGTCGGAGCTGGCGGTACCCAAGGCGAAGCTTCAGCAGCAGGGCATCGTGGTGCACGTGGTCTCCCCGGAGGCCAAGGGCATCAAGGCCTGGGCAGAAAACGACTGGGGTGACACCTACGACGTCGACGTGGCCTTGGATGATGTCAGCGAACATGACTATCACGCCCTGGTGTTGCCTGGCGGCCTGTTCAATCCCGACGCCCTGCGCCAGGACGAGAAGGCCTTGAGCTTCGTCAAGGCTTTCTTCCAGGCTCACAAGCCGGTGGCAGCGATCTGCCACGCCCCCTGGATCCTGATCAACGCCGGGGTGGTCGAAGGTCGCAGGCTGACCTCCTACCCGAGTGTCGAACAGGATCTGCGCAATGCAGGCGCCGACTGGGTTGACGAGCAGGTAGTGGTGGATAACGGCCTGGTGACCAGCCGTAAGCCCGATGATCTGGATATCTTCTGCCACAAGCTGGTCGAGGAAATCCACGAAGGGCGTCACGAGAAGCAGCACGCCTGACGCTGTTCGATACAGCAACCTGGCGGAACGCAACAGGCCCCCCGCGACTTGGTCGCCGGGGGCCTGTTGCGTGTCGAGGTGGTGTTGGCTGGTGATGTAGCCGAGCCAGTTCGACGGGCTAGTTTGACGGGCTGGTTCGAAGGGCTAGTTCGAAGGGCTGGTTCGACGGGCCTATTTGACGGTGGAAGAAGCGTTCATTGATGGAGTGACCGAATCGGTCTGTTCCTCGCCAGTGGGCTCGATGCGCTTTACGCCGAACCAGCCGGTCCAGGGTCCGATCATGGCAAGCAGGATCGAGAAGACGACACCCAGGTAGTTGAACAGCGCCCAGGGAGCGTAGTCCAGGGTGGCGACACCCAGGGTGCCTGCCATGTAGACGGCGGAGACGGTCCAGGGGGCCAGCGGCTCGGGAATCATGCCGCCGTCTTCCATGCTGCGCGACAGATTGAGCTGGTGCAGCCCTCGCTTGCGATATTGCTCGGCGAACAGCTCACGGGTCAAAAAGAAGGTTACGTAGCTGTTGCCGGTGGCCAGGATGATGGTGCTGCTGGCCGCCAGCGAGGCCAGGATAGTGCCGCGGGCGGAGCGCACGTAGGCCAGGCTGCGATCGAGCACGACCTTGAGGATGCCGGCTGCCTCCAGCGCCGAGGCAAAGAAGAAGGCGCACAGCGCGAACAGCACTGCTCCGTGCATGCTGTAGAGCCCGCCACGGTTCAGCAGGCTGACAAGTGCCGGGGGCAGGGTGGCGACGTCCAGGCCCGGGTTGAAGCCGGCCAGCAGGCTGACGTTGAAGCCCGAGACTGCGGCCTTGGCCACCGCCTCGGGGCTGGCACCCTGGAGCAGTATCGCCAGCAGGGCGGCGCAGGCCCAGGCCAGGAACAGTACCACCAGGGTCGGCTTCTTGCGCACCGAGCCGAACAGCACGATGGCCACTGGCAGCAGCAACAGGAGGTTCAGCTGATAGAGCCCGCCGATGGTCTCGGCGCTGGCGGCGATGGCCTCCGGGGTGCCCTCTGCCAGGTCCATGTTGAGGCCGAGTATCAGGTAGACCACAGCGGCCACCACGCTGGCGGGCAGTGAGGTGTACATCAGGTGGCGGATGTGTCGGTACAGGTCTTCGCCTACCACCATGGAAGCCATGATGGTGGTGTCCGACAGCGGCGACAGCTTGTCGCCGAAGTAGGCGCCTGAGAGCACCGCGCCGGCGGTGATCGCCAGGTTGATGTCCATGGCCGCGGCGATGCCCATGATGGCCACCCCCAGGGTCCCGGCGGAGCCCCAGGAGGTGCCGGTGAAGGTGGAGACGATGGCGGTGCCGAAGAACGCCATGACGTACAGGTAGCGGGGATCGATCAGCTCCAGGCCATGGTAGATGAAGTAGGGAATGGTGCCCGAGATCATCCAGGTGCCGATGATGATACCGATGCTGTAGAGCACCAGTAGCGCGGACAGGGCGGTGCGTACCTTGTTGCCCATGATGTCCATGACGCCTTCCCAGGTCCCGCCGTGCAGCAGACTGAACAGGGTGGCGGCGGCGCCCAGGGTGATCAGCACCAGTTCGGTGGGTAGGCCCGCCACCACGATGCCGTAGACGATGGCGAAGGCGATGGCGGTCAGCAGGATCAGGGATGGAACAAGTCCAGGTTGTCGTTGTATGGCTGGCATGGGATGTCCTCCTCGTGGTGATCAGCGTTCGAGCGCGGCGAACCCCCGCTCGAGGTCGTCGATGATGTCGTCGATGTGTTCAAGCCCGATGGCCAGGCGAATCAGCGGTTGTCCGCTGCCGTCGGGGCGCATGGGAGACAGCGCAAGACTTTCGTAGCCGCCCCAGCTGACGCCGATACGCATCAGTTCGAGGGCGTCGATGAAGTTCGCGATGCGCGAGTAGCTGGGGTGGTGAAGCGCAAGGCTGAGCAGGCCAGAATGGCCGTGCAGCTGGCGGGCGGCCCAGTCGGCGGCGGCGCCTTTGGCGAGGCTCGGGTGATGCACCGCTGCGACCTGCGGGTGGTCAGCGAGAAAACGGGCGACCGCCAAGGCGTTGCGCTGATGCTCGGCCATGCGCACCGGCAGGGTGCGTAGACCGCGCAGGATCAGTGAGGCGCTGTGGGGCGACAGGGCGGCCCCCAGCAACTGGTGACCGTTGGCGAAGAGCCTGTCGATCAGCTTGGCGTCGGCGATGACTGCGCCGCCGACCACGTCGCTGTGCCCGCCGATGTACTTCGACAGCGAGTGCACCACCATATCGATGCCGTGGGTAAGCGGCTTCTGGAACAGCGGGGTGGCCCAGGTGTTGTCGATCAGCGTGAGGATGCCGCGTTTCCGGGCGATGGCGGAGATAGCCTCGAGGTCTGCCAGCTCCATGCGCAGTGACGACGGACTCTCGATGTAGATCAGGCGGGTCTCGGGCCGCAGGTGGTCGGTCAGTTGCTGGTCACCGGCGATACCGTCGTGGCTGACGCCGTAGCGGGCCATATGGTCGAGCAACTCGACGCTCGGCCCGTAGGTCTGGTTGATGCGCAGGACGTGGTCGCCGTGCTTCAGCAGCGAGAATAGCGTGGCGGAGATGGCGCCCATGCCGGAGGCAAAGGCCTTGCAGGCCTGGCCACGTTCCAGCGCCGCCAGCTTGTCTTCCAGCAACTTGACGGTGGGATTGAGCCCTCGGCTATAGATGAAGCGTTCGCGTTCGGCCAGCTGTGCGCGGCTGAAGCTTTCGAGGTCCGGGAAGGTGAAGATGCTGGTCTGGTAGACGGGAGGTGCCACGGCGCCGTGATGATCCTGGCGCTGTTCGAAGGCGTGACTACAGATATGGCGATCCTGTGGGTCCACGGTGCGGTCTCCGCAAGCAGGGTGGATTGAGCTATCAGCCTGTCTGATAGCTAAGCTAGCACGGCCCTGCTGGCCCCACAATTGATCCAGAAGAGGTTTGCCGTTACCGTCGATCAGGCCCCTGGACGCCTTTCCTGCCTGGATGCCAACGTCATGAAACGACTCTACTTATCGGACACCGTCGCCGGAGAGATCAGCGCCTATATCGCCAAAGAGCAGTTGGCGCCGGGGGCGCGCCTACCTTCGGTGGGGGAGTGGATGGAGCGCCTGGAGGTAGGTCGATCTACCCTCCGGGAGGGCCTCAAGAAGCTCCAGGCCGAGGGCATCATCGAGGTGGTCAACGGCAAGGGGATCTTCGTCAGCGAACAGCGGACCTTTCAACTGCTGGCCAGTCTTGGCATCCACGACGCCAGGGCGCATCTGCTGGAGATGCTCGAGGTTCGCCAGGCGCTGGAGGCCCAGGCCATTCTGTTAGCCGTGCGGCACGCCGAAGAGGCCGCCTTCGAGGCCATGGCCGGCCACCTGGATGACTATCGACGTGCTCGGGCGAGGGAGGATTTCCTCGCGGTCAGCGAGGCCGACGCGGCTTTTCACCTGGCGATCTATCAGGCCTGCGGCAATCGCGTGCTGGTTGGGCTGATCCAGATGATGCACGACGAGCTGTACCTGTCCTGGGACTCGCCGGACGATCGTCATGAAGTGTTTGACGCAAGTTTTGCCCACCACGAAGACCTGCTCGAGGCCATGCGGCGGCGTGATGAGCAGGCCGCTCTGGCCGCCTTCGACAGCCTGGTCGGTGCCACGCGCAAGAGCGTCGAGGCCATGGTGTCGTGAAGACGCCGGCCTGGTGGCTGGTTCGTTGCGCCTGCAGCAATAGCGTACAGGGCGGGCTTCGCCCATCAGATCTTGCTGCTTCGATGCAGCAAGCAGCGAAGCAGTGGCCGGTCAGTAGGCGGCTGGCATTGGCGTTGTGGAGGACTTTCGAGTCCAGGCTCGGGCATTGTCCGCGTGGCTGCAATCGAGCAGAGTGGCGGACGCTTGCATGGTGCCATTTTCCTTTTGCTCGCCACCGCCCGTCGGTGCTCGTAACACCTGGAGGAGTTGCTCAGAGGCACACCCACAGGAGTGTTGCAGACGCGTGGATTTCCGGCGACAGGCGACATTCGATAGACTATGCCCTTTTCCCGTGGAAGGGGCGAGGGATGACCATTGGTGAGCTGATTCGGCTGTTGAGTGACGGCGAGTTCCACTCCGGCCAGCAGCTGGGGGAAAAGCTGGGCGTGTCGCGGGCGGCGGTGTGGAAGCAGCTGCGCAAGCTTGAGGATCTCGGCATCCCCATGGAGGCGGTCAAGGGGCAGGGGTATCGGCTAGCCGAACCCCTTGAGCTGCTCGATGGGCCCTCGGTGGTAGCCGCGTTGTCACGCGAGTCGCGTCGGCACCTCTCGCGCCTCTTCGTGGAAGACACCCTGCCCTCGAGCAACGAGTTCCTGCGCGAGCGTTTTCGTCAGGGAGCAGGGCACGCTGAGGCCTGCCTGGTCGAACAGCAGAGCGCCGGCCGTGGGCGGCGCGGGCGCACCTGGACGACCCCCTGGGGGCGCACGCTGATGTGCTCCGTGGGCTGGCGCTTCGATTCGGGTGTCGCTGCCCTGGAAGGCCTCAGCCTGGCCATCGGTGTGGTGCTGGCCCAGGTGCTGGAACGCCATGGGCTCAAGCCCGGGCTGAAGTGGCCCAACGACGTGCTGTTGCCCTTGGGTCCGCAAGGATCGGCTCAGCAAGGATTGGATGAGCAGGGAGCGACCGGGCAGGGGGCGGGTCAGCAGGGCTTTGGTAAGCTGGCCGGTATTCTGGTTGAGATGAGCGGTGACGCCGCCGGCCCCTGTGAGGTGGTGCTCGGCATGGGCATCAACGTGGATCTGCCGGAGAGCTTCCGGGCGAAGATCGATCAGCCGGTCGCTTGTGTGCATGATCAGGCTCCGGGGCTATCCCGTAACGTGCTGGCGGCCGAATTGCTGGACGGTCTGCTAGGCATGCTGGCAGGTTTCGAGGAGCAGGGGTTCGATGCCTGGCGCGACGCCTGGAACGCACGTCACGCCTTTGCCGGTTGGGACATCGAGATCATTCGAGGGGAGCAGCGCGAGCTGGCCCAGGCAGGAGACGTGGATGGCAGTGGCAATCTCTGGGTGCGCAAGGGCGTTGACGGAGAGCGGCAAGAGCGCCTGGTGGGAGGAGAGATCAGCGTGCGGGCTCGCCCATGATTCTTGATCTGGATATCGGCAATACCCTGTCCAAGTGGCGCCTGAAGGACGCTGACAGCAGCGAGATTCGCTCCAGGGGCGCGGTGTGGACCCGGGAGGAGTGGAAGCCCGGGTCGGACATTCCCGACCTCGACGTGGTCGAGACGGTGCGCATTTCCAGTGTAGCGAGGCGTTCGGTGCTGGCGCAGACCGAGTCGCTGCTCAAGGACCGGGTGCGTTCGGTGCACGTGGCGCGTTCCTGCCACGAAGCGCTGGGCGTCACCAACGGCTATCACGAGCCGGGTCGACTGGGCGTGGATCGCTGGATGGGGGTGCTGGCCGGCTATCAGCTTGCCGGTGCCAGCTGCACGGTGGACTGTGGCAGTGCCATCACTATCGACTTCGTGCTGCCAGGCGGGCGTCATCTCGGGGGGTACATCCTGCCGGGGCTGCGTCTGATGAAAGAAAGCCTGAAGCTGGGCACCCGCAACGTGGCCATCGACCCGGACAGCGAGGCAGACGAGCTGCTCGCTCCTGGGCGGCGCACGGTAGAGGCGGTCAATCACGGTATCTACATGGCCGCTGTCAGCGCGGTCAATCGGATCTACAGCGAGGTCTGTGATCGTGAAGGGGTGGCGCTACCCATGCTGGTCACCGGCGGCGATGCCAGGGTGGTGTCTCGTGGTATTCGCGTACCCCACGCGATCTGGCCGGACATGGTCTACGCCGGCCTTGAAGCGTGCTTCCCTCTGACGGCAGCAGAACGTGCCGGCAAGATGGCGGGGGCGCCGGTGCCACCCGCGCCCGTAGCGCTGGAAAAGATCCGCGCGGGCCTGGCGTTTTCGATGCTGCTGTGACCGTGGTTTTCCGGTGCGCCGTAAAAAAAGCCTATGGAAGCCTTGCGTTATCCATTCTGCTTTGACACAATGCGCCGCGTTCCGAGGTGCAGCGACCCGCGGGTTGCAGGCTGCCGTCGAGACAGGTTGTAAGAATTTTGCGTACAGCTTGATTCTTTTAAAACAACCACTTGACTTTTCGGGGCAGGGCGATAAAATACGTCGCCAGTTGGAGGGGTTCCCGAGTGGCCAAAGGGAGCAGACTGTAAATCTGCCGCGAAAGCTTCGAAGGTTCGAATCCTTCCCCCTCCACCAGATTTTGATCGACCAGAGTTGTGGTTTCTGGTTGATATGGAGCAGGCGGTCGGACGCTGCCAGGCTGGTTTGGGTTCGGTGGGCTTTGCTTCAGCAAAGAAGGTTTAGTACCGATTTTGCGGGCATAGTTCAATGGTAGAACCTCAGCCTTCCAAGCTGATGATGCGGGTTCGATCCCCGCTGCCCGCTCCAGAGTTCAGGCAATTTGAAGTAGCTGGATTGCCGAAGAGTGCGCTCATGTAGCTCAGGGGTAGAGCACACCCTTGGTAAGGGTGAGGTCGACGGTTCAAATCCGTCCATGAGCTCCATCTAAGAAAAGCGAGCCTAGGCTCGCTTTTTCTTTCTCCGCCGCGTCTGCAGGGCGGAGGGGGTTGCCAGGCGAGATCCGTTTCGCTATCATGGCGCCCGCTGTTGCAGAGGCTGCCCGCAAAGGGTGGTTTGCATCGAGTACAGGCCAGTAGCTCAATTGGCAGAGCAGCGGTCTCCAAAACCGCAGGTTGGGGGTTCGATTCCCTCCTGGCCTGCCAGTCTTCCCCAGGCTGGCAGTTTTTTATATACTTTCGTGTTTCGATTGCCGCGCCCTGAGGAGTCTCGTTTTCATGAAGCATAACGCCGAGGTGCAGGAGTCGCGCCACGACGGGCTCAAGTGGGCGGTTGTCGTCGTTCTTCTGGTGCTGGCCGTCGTTGGCAACACCTACTTTGCCGACCAGCCGCTTCTGTATCGTGTTCTGGGCGTTGTTGCCCTGTCTGTCGTTGCTGCCCTGGTCGCATTGACCACCACCAAGGGGCGTGAATTGGTGGAGCTGGCGCAGAGCGCCAGGAAGGAAATTCAACGTGTCGTCTGGCCGACGCGCCCCGAGACCATCCAGACCACCGCCATCGTGCTGGTGGCTGTGCTGGTGGTCGGGCTGCTGCTCTGGTTGATCGACACGCTGCTCAGCTGGGCGATGTCCGGCGTCATCGGTTAGGAGTCTTCATGTCCAAGCGTTGGTACGTCGTCCACGCCTACTCCGGCTTCGAGAAGCACGTCATGCGCTCGCTGATCGAGCGTGTGAAGATGCACGGCATGGAAGATCTCTTTGGTGAGATTCTGGTGCCGACCGAAGAAGTCGTCGAGATGCGTGACGGCAAGCGCCGCAAGAGTGAGCGCAAGTTCTATCCCGGCTATGTGCTGGTCGAGATGGAAATGGTCGACGAGACCTGGCACCTGGTCAACGAGACGCCCCGTGTCATGGGCTTTATCGGCGGGACCAAGGAGAAGCCGGCGGCGATCACTCAGCGCGAGGCCGACGCCATTCTCAGTCGCGTCAGGGATGGGGCCGAAAAGCCGCGTCCCAAGACCATGTTCGAGCCCGGTCAGTCGGTGCGCGTCATCGATGGCCCCTTCGCCGATTTCAACGGCGTGGTCGAAGAGGTCAACTACGACAAGAGTCGTCTGCAGGTCAGCGTGCTGATCTTCGGGCGCGCCACTCCCGTCGAGCTGGAGTTTTCCCAGGTCGAGAAGGAGTAGGTCGACAAGTTTCTTACGGTGGGTCTGCTCAGGCAGGCCCGCCGTCATGTGCTGAAAGTTTTCAGTGCGTAGGGGTCGCCTCGAGAGGCGGCCGTTTTGTCCGGGGAGCCGCAAGGCGCTACTACCCAACTGGAGTCCATCATGGCCAAGAAAGTACAGGCTTACATCAAGCTGCAGGTTGCAGCTGGTAAGGCCAACCCGAGTCCCCCCGTGGGTCCCGCGCTGGGTCAGCACGGTGTCAACATCATGGAATTCTGCAAGGCGTTCAACGCCGAGACGCAGAACATCGAGCCGGGTCTCCCGACTCCCGTGGTCATCACCGTCTACTCCGACCGCAGCTTCACCTTCGTCACCAAGACACCGCCCGCCGCGGTGCTGCTGAAGAAGGCCGCTGGCATCAAGTCCGGCTCTGGTGAGCCGAACAAGAAGAAGGTCGGTACCGTGACCCGCGAGCAGCTCGAAGAGATCGCCAAGACCAAGGAGCCGGACATGACGGCTGCCGATCTCGACGCCGCGGTGCGTACCATTGCCGGTAGCGCCCGCAGCATGGGCCTCAACGTGGAGGGTCTCTGATCATGGCAAAGCTTACCAAGCGCGCAAAGCAGATTCGCGACAAGGTTGACGCCACCAAGGTCTACTCCATCGACGAGGCCGTGGCTCTGCTCTCCGAGCTGTCCACCGTCAAGTTCAAGGAGTCGCTGGACGTCGCCATCAACCTGGGCGTCGATCCGCGTAAATCCGACCAGGTGGTTCGCGGTGCGACCGTGATGCCCAACGGTACCGGCAAGGACGTGCGCGTTGCCGTCTTTACCCAGGGTGCCAACGAAGAAGCCGCCAAGGAAGCCGGTGCCGACATCGTCGGTATGGACGACCTGGCCGAGCAGGTCAAGAAAGGCCAGCTCGACTTCGACGTGGTCATTGCCTCGCCGGACGCCATGCGTGTCGTCGGCCAGCTGGGTCAGATCCTGGGTCCGCGTGGCCTGATGCCGAACCCCAAGGTCGGCACCGTGACCCCCGACGTCGCTACCGCCGTCAAGAACGCCAAGGCCGGTCAGGTGCGTTTCCGTACCGACAAGAACGGCATCATCCACACCACCCTGGGCAAGGTCGATTTCGAAGCCGACGCCATCAAGGGCAACCTGGATGCGCTGCTCGCCGACCTGAAGAAGCTCAAGCCGAGCACTTCCAAGGGCGTGTACTTCAAGAAGATGACCCTGTCCACCACCATGGGCCCGGGTCTGACCGTCGATCACTCCGCGCTGGTGTGATGCGACACAACAGGCAAGACACTTTGCGGTCCCCGTGCCGGGTGATTCACCCGGCCGGCGGGGCACCGTCAAAGACCGCAGGCGCCGCCGCCTGACCTTCGGGTCTGCCGGCGGCTTAATCGCCCCCGGGCACCTGCGCAGATGGTGTTGCCGCCAGGCATCTGGTGAGCACCATCATTGAAGCCCCTCTTCTACGGAAGGGGAGATGGTAACCATCGGAGCCCTCGGGTTCCGGCACGAAGGAGTGATCACAGTGGCACTAGCACTCGAAGGCAAGAAGGCAATTGTTGCCGAGGTCAGTGAAGTCGCCAAGGATGCACTCTCCGTCGTAGTTGCCGACTCTCGCGGCGTCGCGGTCCACAAGATGACCGAACTGCGTAAGCAGGCTCGCGAGAATGGCGTCCAGGTGCGTGTTGTGCGCAACACCCTGGCACGCCGCGCCCTGACCGGTACTCCCTGGGAGTGCCTGTCAGAGACCTTCGTTGGTCCGACTCTGCTGGCCTTCTCCAACGAACATCCGGGCGCTGCCGCTCGTCTGTTCAAGGAGTTCGCCAAGGATGAGAAGAACTTCGAAGTCAAGGCGCTGGCCTATGAAGGTGAGCTGATCCCGGCAAGCGATATCGACCGTCTGGCGACCCTGCCGACCTACGATGAGGCGATCGCCAAGCTGATGTCCGTCATGAAGGAAGCTTCTGCCGGCAAGCTGGTTCGTACTCTCGCTGCGCTGCGCGACCAGAAGCAGGAAGAAGCCGCTTAAGGCGTCGTCCTGTCGACCGACCACGATCCATTTCGCGTTCTCGGGTGACCGAGACGCCCGCAAAGTTAGGAATCTAGACAATGGCACTGACCAAAGAAGATATCATCAACGCCGTCTCCGACATGTCCGTCATGGAAGTCGTCGAGCTGATCGAAGCCATGGAAGAGAAGTTCGGCGTTAGCGCCGCTGCTGCTGTCGTGGCTGGCCCGGGCGCTGGTGGCGAAGCCGCCGCTGCCGAAGAGCAGACCGAGTTCGACCTGGTGCTGACCTCCGCTGGCGACAAGAAGGTCAACGTCATCAAGGCCGTCCGCGAGATCACTGGTCTCGGCCTGAAGGAAGCCAAGGGTGCCGTCGACGGCGCGCCGGCGACCATCAAGGAAGCCCTGAGCAAGGACGACGCGGAAGAAGCCAAGAAGAAGCTGGAAGAAGCCGGCGCGTCCGTGGAGCTCAAGTAATCCTTGTGCCCATGGCTTTACGCGCTGCGTAAGCTTCCACGGCTGGTGGCGGGACGCCCGCTACCGGCCTTTTTCTGTTGTCACTAGCTGCCTGCCCCCAAGGGCCTGTAGCTTGCAGAATTCCGACGGCGAGTCACTCATCCGAGGACTTGCCGTCAGCGCCTGACGGAGACCGTCCGTCGGGTGGCGCCGACACGCATCGGTCACCCATGGTGAACAAGCTGGGGAATACAGATGGCTTACTCATACACTGAGAAAAAACGCATCCGCAAGGATTTCGGCAAACTGCCCCAAGTGATGGATGTGCCTTACCTGCTGGCCATCCAGCTTGATTCCTACTACGACTTTCTCCAGCAGGACCGCTCTCCCGAAGAGCGTATGGAAGTCGGCCTGCACGCCGCCTTCAGGTCCGTGTTCCCGATCGAGAGCTTCTCCGGCAACGCTGCGCTCGAGTACGTCAGCTATCGTTTCGGCACTCCGGCCTTCGACGTCAAGGAATGCCAGCTGCGCGGCGTCACCTACTCCGCTCCTCTGCGTGTCAAGGTTCGCCTGATCATCTACGACAAGGAGTCGTCGAACAAGGCCATCAAGGACATCAAGGAGCAGGAAGTCTACATGGGGGAAATCCCCCTGATGACCGAGAACGGTACCTTCGTGGTGAACGGTACCGAGCGCGTCATCGTGTCTCAGCTTCACCGTAGTCCCGGCGTGTTCTTCGATCACGACAAGGGCAAGAGCCACAGCTCCGGTAAGCTTCTGTACTCCGCTCGCGTGATTCCTTACCGCGGCTCCTGGCTGGACTTCGAGTTCGACCCGAAGGACAACGTCTTCGTGCGGATCGACCGTCGTCGCAAACTGCCGGCGTCCGTGCTGCTGCGCGCGCTGGGCATGAGCGCCGAGGAGATCCTCGACGAGTTCTTCGACACCAGCACCTTCCACATCGAGAAGTCCGGCTTCTCGGTGGAGCTGGTGCCGTCTCGCCTGCGTGGCGAGACCGCGACCTTTGACATCAAGGGCGCCGACGGTGAGGTCATCGTCGAAGAGGGTCGTCGTGTCACCCAGAAGCATATCCGCCAGCTGGAGAAGGCGGGTCTCGAGCGTCTGGAAGTGCCGATGGATTACCTGTTCGGCAAGACCCTGGCCAAGGACCAGATCAACCCTGCCACCGGCGAGCTGATCTGCCCCTGCAACTCCGAGATCACCCCGGAGCTGCTCGAGGCCCTCGGTCAGGCCGGCATCACCACCATCGAGACGCTCTACACCAACGATCTGGACTGCGGTCCCTTCGTCTCCGACACCCTCAAGCTGGACACCACCGGTTCCCAGCTCGAGGCGCTGGTCGAGATCTACCGCATGATGCGCCCCGGCGAGCCGCCCACCAAGGAAGCCGCCGAGACGCTGTTCAACAACCTGTTCTTCAGCGAAGACCGCTATGACCTGTCCGGCGTCGGCCGGATGAAGTTCAACCGTCGTCTGCGTCGTGATTCCGACACCGGTTCCGGTGTGCTGGATCGTACCGACATCCTCGACGTGCTGCGCGAGCTGATCAACATCCGTAACGGCTTTGGCGATGTCGACGACATCGACCACCTGGGCAACCGTCGCATTCGCTGCGTCGGCGAAATGGCAGAAAACCAGTTCCGTGTCGGCCTGGTGCGTGTCGAGCGCGCGGTCAAGGAACGTCTGTCCATGGCCGAGAGCGAAGGCCTGATGCCTCAGGACCTGATCAATGCCAAGCCGGTGGCCGCTGCGGTGAAGGAGTTCTTTGGCTCCTCTCAGCTGTCCCAGTTCATGGACCAGAACAACCCGCTGTCCGAGGTGACCCACAAGCGTCGTGTGTCTGCTCTCGGCCCGGGTGGTCTGACCCGTGAGCGCGCCGGTTTCGAGGTGCGTGACGTTCACGCTACCCACTACGGCCGTCTTTGCCCGATCGAGACGCCGGAAGGTCCGAACATCGGCCTGATCAACTCGCTGGCGACCTACAGCCACACCAACAGCTACGGCTTCCTCGAGACGCCGTACCGTAAGGTCGTGGATGGCGTGGTCACCGACGAGGTGGTGCACCTGTCGGCCATCGAGGAAGGTGACTTCGTCATCGCCCAGGCCTCGGCCACCGTCAACGCCGACAAGAAGCTGGTCGACGATCTGGTCCAGGTGCGTCATCGCGGCGAGACCACCTTCATGCGTCCCGAACAGGTGACGCTGATGGACGTGTCTCCGCGCCAGGTGGTGTCCGTCGCCGCCGCACTGATTCCGTTCCTCGAGCACGATGACGCCAACCGCGCCCTGATGGGTGCCAACATGCAGCGTCAGGCGGTGCCGACTCTGCGTGCCGACAAGCCGCTGGTCGGTACCGGCATGGAGCGCTTCGTCGCCCGTGACTCCGGTGTCTGTGCCGTGGCCCGTCGTGGCGGCGTGATCGACTCGGTCGACGCCAAGCGCATCGTGGTGCGGGTCAACGAAGACGAGATCATCGGCGGTGAGGCCGGTGTCGACATCTACAACCTGACCAAGTACCTGCGTTCGAACCAGAACACCTGCCAGAACCAGCGTCCGATCGTTCGCCCCGGCGACAACGTCGCGCGTGGTGACATCCTGGCCGACGGTCCGTCCGTCGACATGGGTGACCTGGCGCTTGGTCAGAACATGCGCATCGCCTTCATGCCGTGGAACGGTTACAACTTCGAGGACTCCATCCTGCTGTCCGAGCGGGTGGTCCAGGAAGACCGTTTCACTACCATCCACATCCAGGAACTGACCTGTGTGTCCCGTGACACCAAGCTGGGGCCGGAGGAGATCACCTCCGATATTCCCAACGTCGGTGAATCGGCACTGGGCAAGCTGGATGAGGCCGGTGTGGTGTACATCGGTGCCGAGGTCGGTGCCGGCGACATTCTGGTCGGCAAGGTCACGCCCAAGGGCGAGACCCAGCTGACCCCGGAAGAGAAGCTGCTGCGTGCGATCTTCGGTGAGAAGGCGTCCGACGTGAAGGACACCTCCCTGCGTGCCCCCACCGGCATGAAGGGCACCGTCATCGACGTTCAGGTGTTCACCCGCGACGGCGTCGAGAAGGACTCGCGCGCTCTGTCCATCGAGCAGATGCAGCTGGACGAGGTGCGCAAGGACCTGCAAGAGACCTACCGCATCGCCGAGGACGCCACCTTCGAGCGTCTCAAGCGCACCCTGTCCGGTCAGCCGGTCAACGGTGGTCCGCGCCTGTCCAAGGATGACGTGCTGTCCGAGGACTATCTCGAGGAGCTGCCGCGTCAGCAGTGGTTCAAGCTGCGCATGCAGGACGAGAAGCTCAATGAACTGCTGGCTCAGGCCGACGAGCAGCTCGAGAACCGTCGCAAGGAAATGGACGAGCGTTTCGAAGACAAGAAGCGCAAGCTCACCCAGGGCGACGACCTGGCGCCGGGCGTGCTCAAGATCGTCAAGGTCTACCTGGCGATCAAGCGTCGCCTGCAGCCGGGTGACAAGATGGCCGGCCGTCACGGTAACAAGGGTGTCATCTCGGCCATCATGCCGATCGAGGACATGCCGTTCGACGACAACGGTGAGCCCATCGACGTGGTGCTGAACCCGCTGGGTGTACCGTCGCGGATGAACGTCGGTCAGATCCTCGAGACCCACCTGGGCATGGCGGCCCGCGGTCTCGGCGTGAAGATCGAGCACATGCTGCGTGACGCCCGCGAGCAGCAGCTCGCTCAGCTGCGCGAGTTCCTCGGTGAGGTTTACAACTCCACCCAGGGTACCCGCGTCGAGGAGATCGAGTCGCTGTCCGATGACGAGATCATCGCGCTGGCCAAGAACCTGAAGAAGGGCGTGCCGATGGCGACGCCGGTGTTCGACGGTGCCAAGGAGCACGAGATCAAGCACCTGCTGAAGCTGGCCGATCTGCCGGATTCCGGCCAGATGACCCTGTACGACGGGCGTACCGGCGAGTCGTTCGATCGTCCGGTGACGGTGGGCTACATGTACATGCTGAAGCTCAACCACCTGGTCGACGACAAGATGCACGCGCGTTCCACCGGCTCCTACTCGCTGGTCACCCAGCAGCCGCTGGGCGGCAAGGCGCAGTTCGGTGGTCAGCGCTTTGGTGAGATGGAGGTCTGGGCCCTGGAGGCCTACGGCGCCGCTTACACTCTGCAGGAAATGCTCACGGTCAAGTCCGATGACGTGGAAGGTCGTACCAAGATGTACAAGAGCATCGTGGATGGCGATCACACCATGCAGGCGGGCATGCCGGAATCCTTCAACGTATTGGTGAAGGAAATCCGCTCGCTGGGCATCGATATCGAACTGGAGAGCTGAGGCGGCCCGAAAGGCGCTTCAATGAATGACGGTCCGCGGGGAGCAATAGCTCCCCGCCCATGACAACTCCGCAACGGAGCCGACCTAATGAAAGATTTGGTGAAAGTCCTCAAATCGCAGTCACAGTCCGACGAGTTCGACGCGATCAAGATCACGCTCGCGTCGCCGGACATGATCCGCTCCTGGTCCTTTGGCGAGGTCAAGAAGCCGGAGACCATCAACTACCGGACTTTCAAGCCCGAGCGTGATGGCCTGTTCTGCGCCAAGATCTTCGGTCCGGTGAAGGACTACGAGTGCCTGTGCGGCAAGTACAAGCGCATGAAGCACCGCGGCATCATCTGCGAAAAGTGCGGCGTCGAAGTCACCAAGGCCGCCGTGCGCCGCGAGCGCATGGGGCACATCGAGCTGGCTAGCCCGGTCGCCCACATCTGGTTTCTGAAGTCGCTGCCGTCTCGCATCGGCATGCTGATGGACATGACCCTGCGCGACATCGAGCGCGTGCTCTATTTCGAGAGCTTCATGGTCGTCGATCCCGGCATGACCACCCTCGAGCGTGGCCAGCTGCTCAACGACGAGCAGTACTTTGAGGCCCTCGAGGAGTTCGGCGATGACTTCGACGCCCGTATGGGTGCCGAGGCCGTCCAGGCGATGCTCAAGGATATCGATCTCGAGGAAGAGATCGAGCGTCTGCGCGAAGAGATCCCGCAGACCAACTCCGAGACCAAGATCAAGAAGCTGTCCAAGCGTCTGAAGCTGCTCGAAGCCTTCCAGGGCTCCGGCAACGATCCTGCGTGGATGGTGATGGAAGTGCTGCCCGTGCTGCCGCCGGACCTGCGTCCGCTGGTACCGCTGGATGGCGGCCGCTTCGCGACCTCGGATCTCAACGATCTGTACCGTCGCGTGATCAACCGCAACAACCGCTTGAAGCGTCTGCTCGACCTCAACGCGCCGGACATCATCGTGCGCAACGAGAAGCGCATGCTGCAGGAGTCCGTCGATGCGCTGCTCGACAACGGTCGTCGCGGTCGCGCCATCACCGGCTCCAACAAGCGTCCGTTGAAGTCGCTGGCCGACATGATCAAGGGCAAGCAGGGGCGTTTCCGTCAGAACCTGCTGGGCAAGCGCGTCGACTACTCCGGCCGCTCGGTCATCACCGTGGGCCCGACCCTGCGTCTGCACCAGTGCGGTCTGCCCAAGAAGATGGCGCTTGAGCTGTTCAAGCCGTTCATCTACTCCAAGCTGCAGGCCAGCGGCCAGGCGTCCACCATCAAGGCCGCCAAGAAGATGGTCGAGCGCGAGCTGCCGGAGGTGTGGGACATCCTCGCCGACGTCATCCGCGAGCACCCGGTGCTTTTGAACCGCGCCCCGACCCTGCACCGTCTCGGTATCCAGGCGTTCGAGCCGCTGTTGATCGAAGGCAAGGCGATCCAGCTGCACCCGCTGGTGTGTGCCGCCTACAACGCCGACTTCGACGGTGACCAGATGGCCGTGCACGTGCCGCTGACGCTGGAAGCCCAGCTCGAAGCGCGCGCGCTGATGATGGCCACCAACAACGTGCTGTCACCGGCCAACGGCGAGCCGATCATCGTGCCGTCCCAGGACGTGGTGCTGGGTCTGTACTACATGACCCGCGAGCGCATCAACGCCAAGGGCGAGGGCATGGTGTTCTCCGACCTCAACGAGGTCGAGCGCGCCTTCGGCACCCAGAACGTGTCGCTGCACGCCCGCGTCAAGGTGCGCCTGGACGAGGTCGACATCGACGAAGAGACCGGCGAGCGCTCCGAGCACCGCCGTCTGCGTGACACCACCGTCGGCCGTGCGCTGCTGTTCCGCATCCTGCCGCAAGGGGTGCCCTTCGATCTGGTCGACCAGGCCATGAAGAAGAAGGCCATCTCCAAGCTGATCAACGAAGTGTATCGTCGCGCCGGTCTCAAGGCCGCGGTCATCTTCGCCGACCAGTTGATGTACACCGGCTTCCGTCTGGCCACCTGGTCCGGCGCCTCCATCGGCGTCAACGACTTCGTCATCCCGGACGCCAAGGCCGAGATCGTCGAGGCGGCCGAGGAAGAGGTCAAGGAAATCGAGGACCAGTTCTCCTCCGGTCTGGTGACCGCGGGTGAGAAGTACAACAAGGTCATCGATATCTGGGCGCGTGCCAACGACCAGGTCGCCAAGGCGATGATGGCGGGCATCTCCAAGGAGACCGTGATCGACCGCGAAGGCAAGGAAGTCGAACAGGACTCCTTCAACAGCGTGTTCATCATGGCCGACTCCGGTGCCCGTGGTAGCGCCGCCCAGATCCGCCAGCTGGCGGGTATGCGTGGTCTGATGGCCAAGCCGGATGGCTCGATCATCGAGACCCCGATCGTCGCCAACTTCCGTGAAGGTCTGAACGTACTCCAGTACTTCATCTCGACCCACGGTGCGCGTAAGGGTCTGGCGGATACCGCTCTGAAGACCGCCAACTCTGGTTACCTGACCCGTCGTCTGGTCGACGTCGCCCAGGACGTGGTCATCACCGAGGTCGACTGTGGCACCGAGCGTGGCCTGACCCTGCACCCGGTCATCGAAGGCGGCGACATCATCGTCTCGCTGGCCCAGCGTGTACTCGGCCGAGTGGTCGCTCAGGACGTCATCGACCCGAGCACCGACGAAGTGCTGATTCCGCGTGGCACCCTGCTGGACGAGGCCTGGTGCGAGCAACTCGACACCATGGGCGTCGACGAGATCATCGTGCGCAGCACCATCACCTGTGAAACCAGTCACGGTGTGTGTTCGTCCTGTTACGGGCGCGATCTGGCCCGCGGCCACCAGGTCAACATCGGTGAGTCGGCCGGCGTCATCGCCGCCCAGTCCATCGGTGAGCCGGGTACCCAGCTGACCATGCGTACCTTCCACATCGGTGGTGCCGCCTCGCGGGCTTCTGCGGTGGACAGCGTCCAGGTCAAGCATGGCGGCAAGGTGCGCCTGCACAACATCAAGTACGTGGAACGCGCCGACGGCAAGCTGGTCGTGGTGTCGCGCTCCAGCGCCCTGGCGGTGGCCGACGAGCATGGCCGCGAGCGTGAGTACTACAAGCTGCCTTACGGTGCCGAGCTTTCGGTGCGTGACGGTGATGCGGTCGATCCCGGCCAGGCCGTGGCCAAGTGGGATCCGCACACCCACCCGATCGTCGCCGAAGCGGAAGGCCAGGTGCACTACGTCGACATGGACGAAGGCCTGACCATGCACCGCAGCGTCGACGAGATGACCGGTCTGTCCTCGATCGAGATCATCGAGTCCGCGGCGCGGCCGATGGCCGGTCGCGACAAGCGCCCGATGATCATGCTCAACGACGCCGCCGGCAAGCCGGTGACCGTCTCCGGCAGCGACACTCCGGTGCAGTACCCGCTGCCCGGCAAGGCGATCGTCACCGTCGACAATGGCTCGTCCATCGGCATCGGTGAGATCGTCGCGCGTATCCCGGTGGAGGCGTCCGGCAACAAGGACATCACCGGTGGTCTGCCGCGCGTGGCCGACCTGTTCGAGGCGCGCAAGCCGAAGGAGCCGTCCATCCTGGCCGAGATCAGCGGTGTGATCAGCTTCGGCAAGGAAACCAAGGGCAAGCGTCGTCTGACCATCACCCCGTCCGAAGGCGACCCCTTCGAGATGCTGATTCCCAAGTGGCGTCAGATCGCGGTGTTCGAGGGCGAGACGGTCGAGAAGGGCGAGGTGATCTCGGATGGTCCGAGCAACCCGCACGACATCCTGCGACTGCTCGGCATCGCCGAGCTGGCCAAGTACATCGTGGCCGAGGTACAGGACGTCTATCGTCTGCAGGGCGTTGGCATCAACGACAAGCACATCGAAGTGATCGTGCGTCAGATGCTGCGCAAGGTCGAGATCACCGACGCCGGTGACTCCGACTTCATTCCGGGTGATCAGGTCGAGCTGGTCCGTGTGCTGGAGCAGAATGCCGTGCTCCAGGCCAATGACAAGTTCCCGGCCAAGTACCAGCGCCTGCTGCTGGGTATCACCAAGGCCAGCCTGGCCACCGAGTCGTTCATCTCTGCGGCCTCCTTCCAGGAGACGACCCGCGTGCTGACCGAAGCGGCGGTCACCGGCAAGCGCGACTACCTGCGCGGCCTGAAGGAAAACGTGGTGGTGGGACGTCTGATCCCGGCCGGTACCGGTCTGACCCACCACGAGGAGCGTCGTCGCAAGCGTGAAGACACCGAGCGACTGCTCCAGCCGTCGGCCTACGACGTCGAGCAGGAGCTGGGCGCCCAGCTCACCGCGCTGGACTCGGACGACGACGAGATCTGATGTCGGCAAAAAGCCTGGAGCCTTTGCGGCTCCGGGCTTGACGCGCCTTGGCATCAGCCAGTAGAATGCGCAGCCTTTAACAGTGGGGTGGGTGTATCCGCGCCACTGTGAAAAGGCTTAGGCAACCCATTGGAGTCAGCTAACAGCTATGGCAACGATTAATCAGCTCGTGCGCAAGCCGCGCAAGCGTCAGGCCGCGAAGACCGACGTGCCTGCGCTTCAGGCCTGCCCGCAGAAGCGCGGCGTCTGCACCCGCGTCTACACCACCACCCCGAAGAAGCCGAACTCCGCACTGCGGAAGGTCTGCCGTGTGCGCCTGACCAACGGCTACGAGGTGTCCTCTTACATCGGCGGTGAAGGCCACAACCTCCAGGAGCACTCTGTGGTCCTGATTCGTGGCGGTCGAGTAAAGGACCTTCCGGGTGTGCGTTATCACACCGTTCGCGGCGCTCTCGACACCTCCGGTGTCCAGAACCGTCGTCAGGGCCGTTCCAAGTACGGCACCAAGCGTCCGAAGTCCTAAGGGCTGCGTCGCTTTCCATTACCAAGTTTGACCCGGTCTGATAAGAGTAAGGTCGAGCCGCCAAGCGCGAGTCTCGGGTTTACCTGAAGGACCCTTCAACCGAGGGCTTATCATGCCTAGAAGAAGAGTTGCGGCCAAGCGCGAGATTCTGCCGGATCCCAAGTTCGGATCCGAGCGTCTGGCCAAGTTCATGAACCACCTGATGATCAGCGGCAAGAAGTCCGTAGCTGAGCGTATCGTCTATGGTGCGCTGGACAGGGTTGCCGAGCGTTCCAATGAAGAGCCGCTGGAAATCTTCGACAAGGCGCTGGAAACCATCCAGCCCATGGTCGAGGTGAAGTCTCGCCGCGTCGGCGGTGCGACCTATCAGGTGCCGGTCGAAGTCCGTCCGTCCCGCCGCCAGGCGCTTGCCATGCGCTGGCTGGTGGACGCCGCTCGCCGTCGTGGCGAGAAGACCATGGTGCAGCGTCTGGCTGGCGAAATGCTGGATGCAGCCGAAGGCAAGGGTTCGGCAGTCAAGAAGCGTGAAGACGTGCATCGCATGGCAGAAGCCAACAAGGCCTTCTCTCACTACCGCTTCTAAAGCGCATCGCCAACCAACGGGAGTTACATCGTGGCTCGCAAGACTCCGCTTAAGCGTTACCGCAATATCGGTATCGTGGCCCACGTCGACGCCGGTAAGACGACTACTACCGAGCGTGTCCTGTTCTACACCGGTCTGTCCCACAAGGTCGGTGAGGTCCATGAGGGCGCCGCCACCATGGACTGGATGGAGCAGGAGCAGGAGCGTGGTATCACCATCACCTCCGCGGCGACCACCTGCTTCTGGCAGGGCATGAACAAGCAGTTCGATGAGCACCGCATCAACATCATCGACACCCCTGGACACGTTGACTTCACCATCGAAGTCGAACGTTCCCTGCGTGTGCTTGACGGTGCCGTCGTCGTGCTGTGTGGCTCCTCCGGTGTGCAGCCGCAGACCGAGACCGTCTGGCGCCAGGCCAACAAGTACGAAGTTCCGCGCATGGTGTTCGTCAACAAGATGGACCGCAGCGGCGCTGACTTCTTCATGGTCGTCAACCAGCTGAAGGATCGTCTCGGCGCCAACGTCGTGCCGATCCAGATCAACTGGGGCTCCGAGGACGAGTTCAAGGGCGTCATCGACCTCATCCAGATGAAGGCCATCCTGTGGGATGAAGACAACTTCGGGATGAACTACGACCTCGTCGATATCCCGGCGGAGCTCCAGGAGACCGCCGAAGAGTATCGCGAGCAGATGGTCGAGGCCGCCGCCGAGGCGTCCGAAGAGCTGATGGACAAGTACCTCGAAGAGGGCGAGCTGACCAACGACGAGATCAAGGCTGGTCTGCGTCGTCGTACCCTCGACAACGAGATCGTGCTGGTCACTTGTGGCTCTGCGTTCAAGAACAAGGGCGTTCAGGCTGTTCTCGATGGCGTCATCGAGTACATGCCGTCACCCACCGAGGTCAAGGCGATCGAAGGTGAGCTCGACGACAAGGACGGCACCATCGCGACCCGTGAGGCCGATGACAGTGCGCCTTTCGCCGCGCTGGCGTTCAAGATCGCGACCGACCCCTTCGTTGGCACCCTGACCTTCATCCGCGTCTACTCCGGCGTGCTGAAGTCAGGCGACAGCGTCTACAACTCCGTCAAGCAGAAGAAGGAGCGCGTCGGTCGTATCGTCCAGATGCACTCCAACTCGCGCGAGGAGATCAAGGAAGTTCTGGCCGGCGACATCGCCGCCTGTATCGGCCTGAAGGACGTGACCACCGGTGATACCCTGTGCGACCTGAACGACAAGATCGTTCTCGAGCGCATGGAGTTCCCGGATCCGGTTATCTCCGTGGCCGTGGAGCCGAAGTCCAAGGCTGACCAGGAAAAGATGGGTATTGCACTGGGCAAGCTGGCCCAGGAAGATCCGTCCTTCCAGGTCAAGACCGACGAAGAGACTGGCCAGACCATCATCTCCGGCATGGGCGAGCTTCACCTCGACATCATCGTTGACCGCATGCGTCGCGAGTTCAAGGTCGAGGCGAACATCGGCAAGCCGCAGGTGGCCTACCGTGAGACGATTCGTCAGAGCGTCGAGCAGGAAGGCAAGTTCGTTCGTCAGTCCGGTGGTCGCGGTCAGTACGGTCACGTACACCTGCGCATCGAGCCGTTGACGGCCGAAGACAAGGGCGACGACGAAGAGATGCACTTCAAGTTCGCTTCCGAGATCGTCGGCGGCGTGGTTCCGAAGGAATACGTGCCGGCCGTCGAGAAAGGGGCCTATGAGCAGCTCCAGAACGGTGTCATCGCGGGCTACCCGATGATCGACGTCAAGGTAACGCTGTTCGACGGTTCCTACCACGACGTGGACTCCAACGAGACCGCGTTCAAGGTCGCCTCTTCCATGGCGATCAAGCAAGGCGCTCCCAAGGCCAAGGCAGTTCTGCTCGAGCCGGTGATGAAGGTCGAGGTCGTGACCCCTGAAGAATTCATGGGTGACGTCATGGGCGACCTGAACCGCCGCCGGGGCCTGGTCCAGGGTATGGATGACTCTTCCTCCGGCAAGGTCATTCGCGCCACCGTGCCGCTGGCTGAGATGTTCGGTTACGCAACCGACCTGCGCTCTCAGACCCAGGGCCGCGCAAGCTACACCATGGAGTTTGCGGACTACGAAGAGGCGCCGTCCAGCGTCGTTGAAGCCGTCATCAACCAGAACGGTTAACCGTTAGCTAACGAAAGAGGTCATAGCAGTGGCTAAGGAAAAATTCGAACGTTCCAAACCGCACGTCAACGTCGGCACCATCGGTCACGTCGACCACGGCAAGACTACCCTGACGGCGGCCCTGACTCGCGTTTCTGCCGAGGTGTTCGGCGGTGACTGGCGTGAGTTCGACACCATCGACAATGCTCCGGAAGAGCGTGAGCGTGGTATCACCATCGCCACCTCTCACGTCGAGTATCAGTCCGAGGAGCGTCACTACGCTCACGTCGACTGCCCGGGACACGCTGACTACGTCAAGAACATGATCACCGGTGCTGCCCAGATGGACGGCGCTATCCTGGTCTGTTCCGCTGCTGACGGCCCCATGCCGCAGACTCGCGAGCACATCCTGCTGTCTCGTCAGGTTGGCGTTCCGTTCATCGTCGTGTTCCTGAACAAGGCCGACATGGTCGACGACGAAGAGCTGCTCGAGCTGGTCGAGATGGAAGTTCGTGAACTTCTGTCCGAGTACGACTTCCCGGGCGACGACACTCCGATCATCACCGGCTCTGCCCTGATGGCTCTGGAAGGCAAGGACGACAACGGCATGGGTACTACCGCCGTTGCAAACCTGATCAAGGCTCTGGATGCTTACATCCCCGAGCCGGAGCGTGCTGTCGACCAGCCGTTCCTGATGCCGATCGAAGACGTGTTCTCCATCTCTGGTCGCGGTACCGTTGTGACCGGTCGTGTCGAGCGCGGCATCGTCAAGCCGGGCGAAGAGATCGAGATCGTTGGTATCAAGGACACCACCAAGACTACCGTTACCGGTGTCGAGATGTTCCGTAAGCTGCTCGACGAAGGTCGTGCTGGCGAGAACGTCGGTGCCCTGCTGCGTGGTACCAAGCGTGACGAAGTCGAGCGTGGTCAGGTTCTGGCCAAGCCGGGCACCATCACTCCGCACACCCAGTTCGAGGCGGAAGTGTACGTGCTGAGCAAGGACGAGGGTGGTCGTCACACTCCGTTCTTCAAGGGCTACCGTCCGCAGTTCTACTTCCGTACCACCGACATCACCGGTACCTGTGAACTGCCGGAAGGCGTCGAGATGGTCATGCCGGGCGACAACGTCCAGATGGTCGTCAACCTGATCGCTCCGATCGCCATGGACGAAGGTCTGCGCTTCGCCATCCGCGAAGGCGGCCGTACCGTCGGCGCTGGCGTCGTGGCCAAGATCCTGGTCTAAATCAGACCGGTGATCACCGAAGGGGGCTCCGCAAGGA